>CAYVMM010000275.1:0-2143 GCA_964452535.1 uncultured Gammaproteobacteria bacterium
GGCCTTGGCCGCCCCCATGACATTGTAGTTGGGCACCGCCCGCTCCGCGCCGAGATAGGTGACCGTCAGGAGGGAGGCGTCCCGGCCGGCCATCAGGGGATGAGCCGCTTGGGCTAGTCGGGTCAGGCTCCAACTGCTAACCTCATGAGCAGTTAGGAAGGTTTCCCGATTGGTCGCTTGCCAGTAGGGCCCGCGCAGGGCCTCCTTAGGGGCAAAGGCCAGGGAATGGACAAGCAAATCGAGCTTGCCCCAATGTTCCCCAAGCCGCTCAAAGACGGCCTCGACCTGTTGATCATCGGTGACGTCACAAGGCAGGAGCTCAGCTCCCACTTCATCGGCTAAAGGCTGCACGCGCTTCAACAAGGCCTCGTTCTGATAGGTAAAAGTGAGCTCCGCTCCCTGATCGGCCATGGCGCGAGCAATCCCCCAGGCAATGGAGCTCCGGTTGGCGAGGCCAAAAACGAGGCCTTGTTTCCCTGCTAAGAAGCCCATGGAATGGAAATCCCCTTGTATTGCCTTGTTCGGCTTGGCTCGGTTTGCACCATGGCAAAATCCTGATCCGTGGGACAAGTATAGCGTCTCCCCATCGAGCTGAAAAGCTTGCATGGGCGGGATATGGTCACAAAGGCGCTAAGCGTGATACAGAAAGATGGGATGGGATTGATGGCTCTTCGATGGCCATCCGTCCGTTCTCAACTGATTGAGGCAAGTGAATCCCGAAAGGTCCCCCTTTTCAAGGCCTGAGACCAGGTGGTCTGGGAGCGCTCCAGGAGGGGCCTAGCGGACAAATTGAGGCAACCAGAAAGAGGGACGTGATGAAAATCGGTGCGCTTGTTTTAGGGATTCTGGGCGGCTTGATTGCTCTGGGGTATGACTTGAGCGGATATAACTTGGCTAGTCTGGTTAAGCCTGGCATGCCAGGGCCAGAGTTGTTGCAGTTGCTAAGCATCATTTTGCCCCTCGTTGGAGTGGCTGGAGGCGGACTAGCAAAGGAAAAACCAAGTGTTGGCGCTACCCTCATGGGCATTGCGGCAATCGGTATCCTGTTCGTTTCCGCATTTAAAGCCTTCAGCTGGATTCCCGCCCTATTGCTGGCCATCGGCGCCATCCTGAGTGCAATGGGCCTTCGGAAAGAGACCGAGCAATCCCCCCCGGGGACCTAATACTGCTTTTGTCATCTCGGGCCAAAGCAGCAGCAGGTTCTAATAAAGCGGTGTCGGAGCGGGGGTCGATACCACTTTATCGGGTGACGCAATCTGGACACCGGTCCTGCCCCGAGATCGGCCAGGTGATGCAGAAATAGCGGCTTGAGGGATGCCAGAGGATGGGCTTGGGCAGAGCAATACACCGAGGCGGACAAAAAGCGACGGGAGGCGGCGGAAAGCTCAAGGCGGCCGACGCCTCTTGCTATCGGGCCGCAAAGCTATTCGCCGTCTTGGGCGATCAGTTCGGTGCGGACGAGCGCAACTGGCAACTGGGTAGAGGCGGCCTTGAAGGAAGCCCGTGAGGCGGTGCGAGCTAAGGACATTGAGCAAGCCGCCAGCAAAGCGGAGGCCCTGGATCGGATAGTGAAGGAGGCGCGAGATTGCTTGGGGGACCTTCGCTCGCACCATCCCCCTGCCCGGCGATGTGGAAGCCGACAATGCTAAGGCCCGTTTCGAAGACGGCATCCTGGAGCTGACCCTGCCCAAGCGCGAGCAGGCCAAGCGCAAACGCATCAAGGTGGAATGACCCCGGGCTGGTAGGAGTCGAGCAAGCGTCCGGCGGTTACTCGCTCGCCAGTGCCCCCAATTTACTCATACCAGTTCTCTACAGCTAGGCACTCGATCGGGGAGAATGTCTCGGTGTTGCGGGTGACGAACGTTGCGCCGTGGGCTGCGGCGGTGCTTGCGATCAGGGTATCCAGCGGCTCACCGGCAGCCCTTCGCTTTCAGCGTTCGGCCCAGGGCTACCTGACAGTGACCGGTATGATGCCAAGAAACGGGCGAAGGTGGGATGCGCTGTGGAAGCCAAACCGAAACGAAGCGAGGGAATAGGGGACTTGATAAGAGGGGCTAGCATTCCTATCTAAGTAAAAGAGCGGATCGATTGAAAGGCCTTGGAGCGTAATGGCCCAATGACAAGGAGGTAATCCATGGCAGAA
>CAYVMM010000276.1:0-2131 GCA_964452535.1 uncultured Gammaproteobacteria bacterium
GGAAGCCCGCAGAGGGCCTTCCAGGGGCCTCAATGACTCCCCATTCGCTTAGCAAGCCCTTCCTGACCCCTTGGCACCCTCTGGTTACCGGATGGGCAAGGGGGCTAGCTGGCTACTCGTGCATAAGCCCAGTGTACAGGATCAAGAAAAGCCGTTTCGCCTCACTCAAGGGGCTGCTCAAACGGCCAGAAAAAACACCCGTTTCGCCACCTGGATTCCGTGCCGATAGCCAAGCTGCCGGCGGGCAACGGCCACCATCAGAGAGGCAGGGTTCCCCTCCCGATAGCGCCCGGATCAGCAGGGGCCCTTGAAACAACCTTGTCCACTGCGCCAGGACCTTGTCGGTAGTCCAGGCCGTTGCCCGTTCGGCATCGATGTGTTATAGAGCGGTGCGTAGAGATACTCCTCGGCTGGGCCAAAGCCTCGGACTTGTTACGCCACCTAATTGGGAGTAGCCGTACTCGGCTCAATCAGTGAGCGATCGATTGCGCTCCAGATGGCGGTAAAGCGTTCGGCGGTTGATGCCGAGGATCCGAGCAGCGACGCGCTTGTTGCCCCCTGTATGCCCTAGGACCCGATCAATATAGCGCTGCTGAAGCCTGTCTAAAGAAACCAGTCCATCGGAGAGGAGATCCCAGTTGCCGTCACCTTCCTTGTCCACACCCTGCGACACTTGGAGCCGATGACACCGCATGCGTTCGGGCAAATCCCGCGTTCGGATCCATCCATCTCGGGCGAAGGTGACCGCCCGTTCCATGGCATTGCGTAGCTCGCGCACATTTCCGGGAAAAGGATAGTTTCGAAGGCAGGCGATTGCACCTTCCGTCAAGGCGATCTCTTGCCGGCCAAGCTCTTGGGCGAACTGCGCGATGAAGCGACTGGCAAGCAGTTCCCGATCATCGCCGCGTTCGCGTAGAGGCGGGATCCGGAGAGAAAAGGTTTCTAAACGATAGAAGAGATCCGAGCGGAATCGACCGTACTCGATATCCTCCTCGAGATTCCGGTTGGTGGCGGCAATGATTCGAACATCGAGGGGCTCTTCAGTCTCGGCCCCCACCCGTCGGATGTGACCATCCTGGAGAACGCGCAAGAGTGATGCCTGGAGATCAAGGGGCATCTCGCCGATCTCATCGAGGAGCAGGCTACCGCCGTGGGCCTCGGCAAACAGCCCGCGACGTGCCCGCGTGGCTCCCGTAAAGGCACCTGCCTGATGACCGAATAGCTCGCTCTCCATTAGCTCGCCTGGAATCGAGGCACAGTTGACGGGAACAAAGGGGCCATTGGAGCGGGGGCCCTCTGCATGCACAGCATGCGCCACCAGCTCCTTACCGGCCCCACTCTCGGCTTCGATGAGGATGGGCCCGCCAGCGGGGGCCATCCGTTGGATCTGATCATAGAGACATTGCATAGGCCGGCTCTGGCCCACTAACGCATGGAAGTGGCTAGCTGAGGCCCGTTGGCGAATATCTCGAATCTGCTGTCGCAAGCGGTGATGCTCAAGGGTTCGCGCTATCCGGACCCGAAGGTGCTCCAAATCGAGCGGCTTGGTTAGAAAATCATCTGCGCCAGTTTTCAAAGCCTCTACGGCTTGGGGGATGGTCCCAAAAGCGGTAATCAGGATAAAAGCAGGCGGGTCGGGCTGCTCGACTACTTCCTGCAGGAATGCTTGGCCACTCATCCCGGGAAGCCGTAAGTCACACAGGACCAATTCAGGCCTTTTCCAGGCTAGCTCCTCCCATGCTGACCGAACTTCAGCGACGGATATTACAGAATAACCGCTCTCAATGAGCTCTTCAGCCAAAAGCGTGGCCAGCTCGGAATCGTCCTCCACAATCAAGATGCAATCTTGAGAGCTCATCCCGCCACTTCCTCGTAATCGGTCGGAGCCACGGCCCGTGGGAGACGAATCCCAAAGACCGCTCCCCCCATGTCACTCTGGCCCACATGGATGCGGCCGCCGTGCTCCTCAACAATCGAATGCACCATGGCCAGGCCCATTCCACTCCCCTGCCCAAGCGGCTTGGTGGTAAAGAAAGGATCGAAAATCCGTTCGCGGAGTTGTGGGTCGATGCCTGGACCGTCGTCGGCCACCGTCAATCGGACCGACCCCGCGTCGCCGGATTGCCACTGC
>CAYVMM010000277.1:0-2126 GCA_964452535.1 uncultured Gammaproteobacteria bacterium
ATCGAACTCGTTCGCGACCGCCTTCGCCAGCATGGTCTTGCCCGTTCCGGGCCCACCGGTGATCAGGGTCAGCTTCCGGAGTATCGCCACCGCGGCGGCCACCTTCTGCCAGTCCGGTCCTTCTTCTGGCAAAGGAGGGAAAAGCCGATCTAGGCAGGACTGCAGGGCGGCCTCGTCGATAGCCTCGGCTAGCGCCCCAGCGCGGCGGTTCAGGTCTTTGGCGATGCGGTCCTCATAATCCCAATATCGCTTTAGGTAGAGTCGGTTGCCCTCGCGGATGAGCGGGCGAAACTCCCCAGGTCCCCCTACTATAGGCGAGCTCGCCAAGGCCTGGTGCCAGGACGCTAGGGGGGGCGCCATGGCTAAAGGCTCCCCTTCCTCCCGAATCGGGCGCCCGGCTTGGGCAGCGAGGTCTAAGCAGGTCTCCCCCTGCTGGGGCGCGCGGCTAGCCAGGCATGCGCCGAGCACGACAGCCCAGCTTGCCTCCGGATCCAGCTCGGCCAGCAGACGGGCCAGCTCGACGTCTGTATCGGATAGGGCGCCCTCTTGGCGCAGGATCGCGAGGGTTTGCCACACGGTCAGGTGCCTCTCCGGAACAGGTCATCCAGGGCCTCGATGAGCGCCGGCTCGGGCCAGTCGAAATGGACCCCGGCCCCTTCTCCTCGCTCCGGATCCATGCCACGCAGGAATAAGTAATAGGCGCCACCGAAGTGAGCCCGATAGCGGTAGCCGGGCAGGGTAACCTGAAGGTGGCGGTGCAGGGCCAGGCTGTAGAGCAAGTACTGTAGGGCATAGCCATGCTCGGCGATGGCCGTGCCCAGAGCCGAGTCCGTGTAGGCAGAGGCGTCGGGCCCGAGCCAGTTGGATTTGTAATCGGCCAAGTAATACCGTCCCTCGGCTTCGAAGACAAGATCGATGAAGCCCCGCAGATAGCCTTCCTGCGGCCGGAAGGAGAGCGAAGGCCCGGCATCGGGGCTAGCCGATCCGGGGTAGTAGCCATGGTTGGCTAGCACACGGTTCAGCGCCGAATCGGTCAAGCGGGCAATGGGGTAATAGAATGCCATCTCGTCGAGCCGACACCGGCGGTCGATTTCCCCAAGGCAACGGGGACCGAGCAGGCCACCGAGGGGAGTGGTCAGGGTATGTCCGAGCATGTCGATGATCAGTCTTTGCCACTGCTCGGCATCGAAGCCGTGCTCACGCAGGATGCGCGCCACCGGATCCGACCAGTCGGTTGCGGGAGCGGTGAAGTCCACAGTCTCGAGCACGGCATGCAAGCAGGTACCGGCAGCCGGGCCACGGGGGAACCGGGCCATGGCGTCCAGCGGGGCCTCCGCCACGGATAAGGCCTCGGGCTGATCCCTTGCTCCCCGATCCGCCTCGGGTCGCTCCTGAGGCTGGCCTTCCATGAGCCCGCTGAAGCTGGTAACGAAACGGTCAGTGGCCAGCTTGCCAGGGAAGGCCCGTGCATTGAGCTCCCTGACTTCGCTCTCCTGGCCGGGGATCGGTTCTACGAGCTCCTGTGCCTGACTCGCGTCGGCTAGGGCAAAGACGTCTGGATGCGCGTTCTGGAAGGCCTCAAGGTGCCTGCGCAGAGCAACCGGATCGTTCTTAGGGATCCCCTTTTTGAGCGCTTCCCAGTCATCGCCCGGGTCGGCCGAAGTGTGGATCAAGTAGCCGAGGGCGGATTGCTCTAGCTCGTTGATGGGGCCGGTAAGGACGTAGAGGCGGTGAATGGCGCGAGTCACTGCCACGTACAGCAGGCGGAGGTTCTCCGCGAGGTCCTCTTCCTGCTTTCGCGCCTTCGCCGCCTCGCGCTCCTCTGTTCCCAGTTCCAGGGTTAATCGGTTGCCGTTGGCGGGGTCGTGGAAGGGCACCGCCTCATTCTTGGTGGGGCTTCGCACCCTCAAATCCCATAGAAAGGGGCAGAACACCACGGGATACTCCAGACCCTTGGCCTTGTGGATGGTGATCAGCTGGACTAGGTTGCCCTCGCTCTCTAAGCGTAGCTGCTCCTCGTTATTTGCCGGCAGGTTCGTGGCGTGGCGCCGCCGGCTGAGCCAGGCCAGCACACCCTCCATGCCTAGGTTGGCCTCCTGAGCCTGGCGGTGCAGGAGCTCGGCGAG
>CAYVMM010000278.1:0-2122 GCA_964452535.1 uncultured Gammaproteobacteria bacterium
TTGCCTTTGATCATGGACTGATCGGGGCTTGGCTCGGCTCTACCTTGGATTGGGCTGTGCGGGCAGCCCTCCTGACCCTGGCCTTTCGGCGGGGAGCGTGGCGAGCGGCGACGGTCTGATCGGGGTTTCTCCTGATATGAGGCGATTTCTCGGTAACGGGGCCTTTTCTGCTATTCGCCCGATGAATCGGGCTCCTACGCCGAAGAGGGTGAGATCGAATAGGCGGGAGTCTCCCGCCGGTCGCGCGAGGAATGGGGCTCTGACACCGGCTGATTAGTGCCTACTGCTACTCTGGGCCGAGATGACTAAGCCGTATTAGCCGCTTTCAGCGGCCGATTCGCGCTTCCGGGCCAGGGTAAGCCCATCTGCTACCGGCAGCATGACTAGCTCCACCCGGTCATCGGCAACTGCCCGATCGTTAAAGGCCCGGATAGCTTCGGTAACAGGATCCCCCCCCCACTGGGGATCGGCCACGCGCCCATAGCGCAGGACATTATCGACGGCAATGAGCCCGCCGGGGCGTACCAGCTCTAGGCAGTACGCCCAGTAGGTGAGATAGCCTGCCTTGTCGGCGTCGATGAAGGCGAAATCGAAGGCTTCGGCGCGCTGCTCGTGAGAGAGCAGCCTCTCCAAGCTGCGAGCGGCCTCATCCAGGTAAAGGGCAACTTTGTCGCCAACCCCCGCCTCAGCCCAATAGCGCTGTGCTATTGCCGTCCATTCCGGGCTCGAATCCAGGGCGACGACCTCGCCATCCGGCGGCAAGGCCCGGGCCACGGCCAGGCTGGAATAACCGGTGAATACGCCGATCTCCAGGTAGCGGTGGGCCCCCATCAGCTTGGCGAGCAGGGCCATGAACTGGCCCTGCTCGGGCGCGATCTGCATGTTGGCGTGGGGATTACTGGCTGTCTCTGCGCGGAGTTTGGCTAGGATGGCCGGCTCTGAGGGAATGTGATCCAACAGGTACTGATAGGTGCGTTCGTCGAGGCCGAAGCTGCGCACGGACATGATCCGAACCTCCCGCTTGTCTTGGTGATGGCCCCCTCGGTCCCCGAATAGGAGGCCTCTGGCGAAGGAAAGGGCAAGGCTAAGCTAGCCTCAGATGAGCCGGGGAGCGGAGCGTTCTGGGCTTTGCTTGAGGGAACCAATCTTGCATCCTAAAAGAGATGGTCTAGGGAGTCGACTGGGGGGATGGATCATCGCCTGAAACCGGGTGCCGTGCTAGGGCCTGGATGGCCTCGCTTAGGGCAGGGGCGCCCGGCACGAATGAGGGGAGGGGCAAGGATGGATACTGGATTCTTACACACGGCGGCGAAAACCCTCCAGGAATGGCTCGGAAGGCGTCCGGAGGGCGATACCGAGATTCCCGTCCGTTATCGGGAAGAAGGGGACGAGCCGGTGGGCGGCGCGCCTGTGGAGCCTTTGCTCCCGGATCAGACCGAGTCCATTGCCCAGGCGCTGGATCAGCGCCTGGAGGCCATCGCCCAGGGTACGCTTTATGCCCACAAAGGGGAGCCACCCGAGGCTGTCGGCAATGCCTTGAACATGGACGCGGGGCTGATCCTGGTAGCTCTGGACGAGACCCTGTACAGCGATGAGCAAGGGGTCGAGCACCTCCGGGAAATCCTCGAGCGATGGGAGGAGCTGCGCAACGAATCCTTGCCCGAGGAGGATCTGGAGAACTTCCTGGACGTGGCCGAGGAGTACCGGCGGGCCTGGCGGGAGTATCCGGGGAGCGAGCCCTTTCCCTTCTTAATGGCCCTGGGGGCCACGGATGCCTTCATGCTGGCCGAGGACGAGGGACCGCACCCCGACGAAGTAGCTCGAGTGGCCCATTCCTTGGCCGACGATGCCGCCCACTTCTACGGCGAGATGGTTCGACTCCTAGCAGGCCGTTGAAAACCCTTTTCAACGGCCGGCTTTCACCGCTGAAAGCGGTGAAAAGGGAAAAGGCCTTTTCCTGGAAAACCCGGAAAAGCAACCGGTTTTTCTAGACAAGCGGAGCCGGCCGGCTCCGCTTCGACCAGGGCGATGAAAAGGGTTTCATCGCCCTGGTAGGGGAGGGATAGGCTAGGAAACTCCCTCCGGGTGCCAGCCCACGCACGGCCGAGCGCTTCCCCGCTTC
>CAYVMM010000279.1:0-2119 GCA_964452535.1 uncultured Gammaproteobacteria bacterium
CGCGGGCCTGCGGTGGCACTGACCTTCCGGGTCTGGTTCAACCCGGCGATGCGCAGCCGCCACTATCTGGTCCCGGGCTTGATCGCCATCATCATGACCCTAATTGGCGCCTTGCTCACCGCCCTGGTGGTGGCCCGGGAATGGGAGCGCGGTACTATGGAAGCGCTGCTGGTAACGCCCATCACCATCCATCAATTCCTGCTGGGCAAGCTCATTCCCTACTTCGGCCTGGGCATGGCGGGCATGGCCTTCACGACAGCAACGGCTTGGCTGCTATTCGATGTGCCCCTGCGCGGCTCGCTGTGGGTACTATTCGCCAGCAGCGCCCTGTTCCTGCTGGCGGCCCTGGGTATGGGCCTACTCATCTCCACCCTGGCCCGTTCTCAGTTCATCGCCGCCCAAATCGCCATCGTCGCCACCTTCCTGCCGGCATTCATCCTGTCCGGGTTCATCTTCGACATCGCCTCCATGCCGGTGCCAATCCAGGCCCTCACCTACCTGCTAGCGGCGCGCTATTTTGTCACCATCCTGCAAACGATCTTCCTGGCCGGCGATGTGTGGTCAGTCATCGTCCCCAATACTGGGGCCCTGATGGCCATGGCGGGGCTATTCCTGGGGGTGACCTGGCTGAGCACCAGCAAGCGACTGGACACCTGATGGCTCCGCTGACGAGCCTGGAGCGCATCCGCGGCCTGGTCATCAAGGAGCTGCTGGCCCTGCTCAAGGATCCCAAGGGACGCTTTGTCCTGATTGCGCCTCCGCTATTCCAGCTGTTGGTCTTTGGCTACGCCGCCACCTTCGACATCACCGACGTCGCCATGGTGGTGATCAATCGCGATGGCGGCGGCAAGGCACGTCAGCTAGTGGCCCGTTTCGCGGGCTCGTCCACCTTCCATACGGTGGCCGAGCGCAACAGCGTGTCCGGCGCTCGAGCCCTAGTGGCGGCCCGAAGGGCCGACATGGTCCTGCACATTGGGCCCGATTTCGGGGCTAACCTCCAGCGGGGAACAGTCCCTCGGATCCAAGTCCTGGTGGATGGCCGCAACTCCAATACGGCCGCCATTATCGCCCAGTACGCCGGGCGCATTGTGGCCGACTTCAACCGCGCTCAGGGCCTCCCAGTGGGTCCGCAGCTGCGTATTCGGACCTGGTTCAACCCCAACCTGCGCAGTCAGTGGTTCATCGTTCCTGGGCTGATCGGGGTGCTAACTCTCGTCGTCACCACCTTGGTGACCTCCCTCGCAGTCGCCCGGGAGCGCGAGGCCGGGACCTTCAATCAGCTGCTGGTGACCCCCATGCGGCCCCCCGAGCTACTATTGGGAAAGACCCTGCCGGCGGTGCTCATTGGCCTCATCGAGGCCAGCCTGATCCTGGCCTTCGCGGTATTCTGGTTTCAGGTGCCGCTAGTGGGCAGTGTGGCCCTACTGTATCTGAGCCTGTTGCTGTTCATGCTATCCACGGTGGGCATCGGGCTGCTGATCTCGTCGCTGTGCACCACCCAGCAGCAGGCCTTGCTCGGGGCCTTCCTCTACATTGTGCCCAGCGTGATCCTGTCCGGCTTCGCCACCCCCATCGCCAATATGCCCTCTTTGGTGCAAGACATCACCTACATCAATCCGCTACGGTATTGCCTGATCGCTGTCCGGGGGATCTTCCTCAAGGACCTACCCGGGCATTTGCTGATCCGGCAATTCTGGCCCATGGCCCTGATTGGTCTCGTTACCTTGGCCGCAGCGGCGGTCTTCTTCCGGTGGCGCCTGGAGTAAGGCGGTTAGACCCCAGCGACCGCCCGCTTGGCTTAGGATCGACGATCCGCGAGAATGCGAGGGGCACGTTCAACCGCTAAGGAAGACCCATGGCCCGCTACAAAGGCGAGTCCGAGTATCGTCACGGCAGCCCGGAATGCATCGGGATCTTGCTCGTCAACCTGGGCAGCCCCGAAGCCCCCACCACCCCGGCCTTGCGTCGCTATCTGGCCGAGTTCCTGTGGGATCCCCGAGTCATTGAGATCCCTCGGCCGATCTGGTGGCTAATCCTCCACGGGCTCGTCCTGCGGACGCGCCCGCCGCGCTCGGCGGGACGGAGAAGCTCGTCCACGTCGACGGGTGTCCGAACGCCC
>CAYVMM010000280.1:0-2118 GCA_964452535.1 uncultured Gammaproteobacteria bacterium
ACTGACCCATCGCGATGACGCGCGCCTGGGGGCCGTTCACGTCAAGTTGGAGACCGATGTCCTGGAGGTCAGCAATCCCGGCGGGTTCGTGGAGGGGGTGAGCCTGGACAATCTGCTCACCGTCCCGCCTCACCCGCGCAATCCCTCCCTGGCGGATGCCTTCAAGCGCATCGGCTTGGTGGAGCGATCGGGCCGAGGCGTGGACCTGATCTACCGGGGCCTGCTTCGCTACGGGCGCGCCCAGCCGGACTACAGCCGGACCACGCGCAGTAGTGTGGTGGTTCGGCTCAGCATGGCCGACGCTGATCTGAACTTCCTTCGGCTGATCCTTGAGGAAGAAAAGCGGCGGAACGGACCGTTGCCCGTGGAGAGCCTTATGGTTCTATCCGCCTTGAGGGAGGCCCGGCGGCTTTCGAGCCAGGAGCTGGCCAATACCCTGGGCCTGGAACAGGCGCAGACGCGCCAAGTGTTGGAGCCGATGGTTGAATCCGGCCTGGTGGAAGCCCAAGGGGCCAAACGCAACCGAACGTATACTTTATCCGGCCGCCTTTATCGGGAAATGGGCCAGGAAGCCGAGTATGTACGGCAGTCCGGTTTCGACCGGTTGCAGCAAGAACAGATGGTGCTTTCCTACGTCCAAGAGCACGGCCAAATCCGCCGGCGGGACGTGATCAAGCTTTGCCACCTCACGAAGGACGAGGCCCGCAATTTGCTCAAAAGGCTTGTGGATAGTGGTCGCCTAGAGCAGCACGGGGTGAAGCGGGCGGCGTACTATACGCTACCTGATTAGGTTTTTGCGTCCGACGCAAAACGGCGCATAACGACGCAAACTGGCGCATAAAAAGCAGAACGAGGGTGACTTGGCCCATTCCGCATTCTCGCGAGCCAACCGAGAGATCCAATGAACGCCCAAACCCTGGTCAATAAGGTCTGGAGCTTCTGCCACACCCTGCGCGACGACGGCGTGGGCTACGGCGACTACCTGGAGCAGCTTACCTACCTGATCTTCCTCAAGCTGGCGGACGAGTATTCCCGGCCCCCCTACGATCACGACGTGGGCATCCCCGAGGGCTTTGATTGGCCCAGCCTCAAGCGCCTGAAAGGCGCGGAGCTGGAGGCCCACTACATCGAGATCCTGCGTGTTCTGGGGCAGGAGGGGGGCATGCTGGGCCAAATCTTCATGAAGGCCCAGAACAAGATCCAGGACCTGGCCAAGCTCACCCGGATCAATCGACATGATCGACGCCGAGGACTGGGCCACGCTCGATGCGGACGTGAAGGGCGACCTCTACGAGGGCCTGCTGGAGAAAAATGCCGAGGACGTCAAGTCCGGGGCGGGGCAGTACTTCACCCCGCGGGCGCTCATCGAGGCGGAGCCTCAAGCGCAAGCTCCTGCGCTTTGAGCATCTCCAGGACTTCATCCGCTGCTACAGACCGGAAAAGTGCCACGAGCGCGAGGAGATCTGGAGCGAGGGCAATCTGGAGGGCCGCTGGCGGCGCTTCACCTACGAGGAGATCCTGGCCCGCGACAAGGTCAGCCTGGATATCTTCTGGCTGCGCGACGACTCCCTGGGCGCCTGGGCGACATGGACAACCTCCCCGAGCCCGACGAGATCGCCGAGGCGATCGTGGAGAACCTGGAGGCGGGGTTGGAAGGATTCCGGCGGGTACTGGCCTCTTTGGAAAGCTAGCCGGAAAGTAGTAGCTCGGAATAGGAACCTCTGGCAGGGAGGGTTCTGGGGCCATGTGTTCGCGAGCCTTCACCATGGCCTCAGGAGCGGCTTATGTTAAAGACAGCCGTTAAAAAGCTTGGGTGCTGGCTACGGGAGCCAGTCTCCTGGGATCTGGTTTCCCAATCGCTAGTGCTTTGAAGCGAAGGGGCCGCAGCGGGTGGCTATGACCCCAATTGGCAGGGGTGCAAAGGGGCACCAGTTCGTTTACAATTTACTAAAATATTCGGATTTTTGTAAACAGGAGGCAGCCATGCTGGGGGAGCGCTTGAAGCGGGCCCGGGAGGCAGCAGGGCACAGCCTGCGCGGCCTGGCCGCGCAGATCGAGATTAGTCATACCCTCCTTAGCCAGTATGAAAAGGGGGACAAGACCCCCGATTCGGGAGTG
>CAYVMM010000281.1:0-2108 GCA_964452535.1 uncultured Gammaproteobacteria bacterium
CCACAAGGGCCATTACCGCCACCGCCACCTTGACAAAATGGGCTCCCCATCCCGACCCGGGGCGATACAGCCGGACCCGGATCAGTGCCCGGAGGAGTAAGCCTGCGTTCAGGCAAGCCGCTAGACCAGTCGCCAGAGCCAGACCCGCGTGAGCCAATGGTTGGATCAGGAGCAGGTTCAAAACTAGATTCGCTCCCATAGCCTTGGCGGCGATGCGCAGGGGGGTCCGAGGCTCCTGCCGTGCGTAGAAGGCCGGGGCTAGCACCTTGGCCCCCATAAACCCCACTAGGCCGAGGGCATAGGCCGCCAAGCTCTGGTAGGTTAGCCAGCTCGCCTGCGCCGTGAAGGCCCCATATTGAAAAAGGGTGACCAGGATCGGTTGCCCCAGCAAGATCAGGCCGGCGGTGGCAGGGGCAGCAAGGGTCACAATCAGGCGCAGTGCGCGATCCAAGGTCTCGCTGTAGCTCGCCTCATCTCCCTGACTAGCAAGGGCGGAAAGGGTGGGCAGGAGCGCAGTGGCCAAAGCAATACCGAATAGCCCCAAGGGGAACTGAACGAGCCGATCCGAATAATAAAGATAGGAGACGCTGCCTTCGGCCAGCAGGGAGGCCAGAAAGGTATCGATCAAGAGCGACACTTGGGCCACCCCAGCGGAGAGCGCGCTCGGACCCATAAGGCGAGCAATCCGGCGCACGCCGGGATGATGGGGCCGAAACCGGGGCCACACCAACAGTCGCAGCTGCCGAAGGAATGGCCATTGAAAAGCAAGCTGAAGCATCCCGCCCGCAAAGACAGCCCAGGCCAGTGCGATGATGGGTCGATCGAGATAACCCCCCCCCCACAGTGCCCCACCGATCATGGCCAGGTTGAGTAAGACCGGGGTGAAGGCCGGCGCAGCGAAGCGACCGAAGGTATTCAGCACCCCACCAGCCAGCGCCACCAGGGAGACAAAGAAAAGATAGGGGAAGGTAACCCGGAGCAGGTCCGCGGCAAGGTCCAGCTTGGCCGGTTCGTCCCCGAACCCCGGGGCCAATAGCCAGATTAACAGCGGAGCCGCGAGCACGCCGACCAAGGCCACTCCTGCAACGACGGCCCCCAGCACGCCGGTAACCGCTCTCAGCAGTCCTTGGAGCGCATCCTGGGAGCCCCGTTGGCGATAGTCGGTAAAAACCGGGACGAAAGCGGTGGCGAAGGCGCCCTCGGCGAAGAGCCGGCGAAAGAAATTCGGCAGCTTGAAGGCCACGAAGAAGGCATCGGTGGCCATGCCCGCCCCAAAACACCCAGCAATCACCACATCCCGGACAAAGCCCAGAACCCGGGAAAAGAAGGTCATGGAGCCGATGACGGCAGTGGAGCGGAAGAGACCGGGGGTCAAGGAGGGACCCTCCTACCCAAACCCCGCTAGGCGGGCTTTGACAAGCACCGCAGGCTCGAGAAACAATAAAAAGCTATTCCTACTCTGGGGGATCGAGAGCAATTAAGACCCGTCAGTCAAGACAATAAGCAAGACAATAAGGAGGCAAACTTGGCGAACACACCTCAGGCCCGCAAGCGCATCATCCAGAACGAGAAGCGGCGCCAGCGCAACAAGCATCACAAGAGCCGCATGCGGACTGCCATCAAAAAGGTCGAAAGGGCGGTTGCCGCGGGCGATAAGCCCACAGCAGAAACACAGCTAGGTCCAGCGGTGTCACTAATCGATCATGTCGCCGGTAAAGGGATTATCCACAAGAACACAGCAGCACGGACGATTAGCCGGCTAACCCGGAAGGTGCAAAACCTCTAGACAGGCAGTTTCCCTTATCTCTCACTTTCAAGGGCGGCGCTCCCGTTCCTTAAACGACAGCGAGATCATCTCGGTGGATCAGCTCCTCGGTATCCACGTAGCCCAGCAGGCTCGCGATCTGAGGAGACGGTTGGCCGGCAATGCGGCGGGTTTCGTCGTCCGGATAGTTCACCAGCCCCCGGCAGACCTCCCGGCCCTCGGGATCCAGGCAGGACACCACTTCGCCTCGCTGGAAGCTGCCTTCCACGCTCACCACCCCGACCGGCAGTAGGGACCGGCCCTCCTGTCGGATGACTCGGGCTGCGCCTTCATCGATGTGGAT
>CAYVMM010000282.1:0-2107 GCA_964452535.1 uncultured Gammaproteobacteria bacterium
CCGACCGGATAATCGGCATCGGCCGGGTCGATGAGGATGACCTCCTCGGCCCGCTGCTCCGGGATGCGGGCGAGGATCGCATCGATCAGGTCGCCGTGGGGATCGAGCAGGGCTAAGCCCTCCCCATTCGCCAGGTCCTGGCGGATCAGAGTCTCCAGCAAAGTGGACTTGCCGGTGCCGGTCTTGCCGATGGCGTAGAGATGGGCTAATCGATCGGCACGGCGGATGCCGAAGGGGATGCGGTGGTGGCGGAAGTCGAGGCGGGCGAAGTAGGTGGTGGGGGTGGTGGCTGATCGGCTCATCTTGGCAGGATGCGCTCCGATCCCCGAATGGCCAAGAATGGGAGGTTTGTGCGTTTTAGGTTTTGATGCCTAAATGTCAGGTCTCGGGAGTTTCTGTACCGTTCGCTTAAATCGCGCCGGCTTCTCCTGATACTTGGATTGGAGAAGCTCCACTGGGGCCTGACCGTTGAGCGCCTTTTGCGGTAAATGGTGGTTGTAGAGGCGGCGGTAGTAGGCCAAGGGTCACCTCCAACGAATCCCCAAGAGCTGACCAAGCAGGAAGAGAAGGTCCTGGCGGCCTATGTGCTGTCGGCGATGGCTCGCACGCTTCCCCAAGAGGCGATTAACCTGCTTCGGGCCTATCACCTTCAGGAAGGCATCGAGGCCGTTACGGATTGGTACATCCGGACCCATTCGACTCAGCGGATACTTGAGACCGCTGGTCGTGTCTTTATCTGTGATACGGTCCGAGAATGGGCCGATGTGATTAACCAGGTCCCCCAACAGGGCTATGCCGAGGCCTCAGGGGTTCAGGCCCGGACGCTGCACTACTGGCGGGAGGACGATGCGCGCCAAGGGACGGATGGGATGAAACAGCATCTCAACCGAGCCAAGGGCCAGGCGCATATCAAACTCAAGGACGAGTTCAGGCGACGGGGGCTGATCGAATGAGTGATTGGAAGCCATCGACATTGCGGCTATTGCTGGCTTTCGGGGTTGTGGGAGGAATTGTGGGTGTTCCTCTCTCGGTGCTTTTATTGCCGTCATTACTCGGTAGGCTGGTTGCGCTCTTATTAGCCGTATTGACTGTAACGGGTTGTTTATACCCCGTATTTGGCCATCTTCGTCGTTTGGAAGAGGAGCGTAATCGCCAGAATCAAGGGTTGTATGACCGTTTAAGCAAAGAACGCTGGTAGGGGGGTGCAAGGTACGTAAATTTTAGGTATAAATCCGTTATCCTGGTTAGAAGGTCTGTTCAGAGGTCTCTTCTCGTTTCATTCTCTCTTATAGCGGTTTGGCATCTAGCCGTCAGTGCCTTCCCTCCCCCCCTAGGCCTGGCGGCTTTTTCATGGTGCCGGATACGGTTCCCTTGGCGATTCTTAACTTGGGTAGGTAGCCATGCCCCGCGCCGATATTGATGTTCGAGTCGATACCCGTGGCTTGGATCGGGCTTTTGCGGTCTTGGAGCCCAAGCGGGCCAAACAGGTCGCGATGAAGGCCGTCAATCAAACGGCTCAAGTTGGCTGTAAGGGGCCGGGGGGTTGTCTAGCCTCTCGGAGTTTGGCTTACCTGGAGGAACGGTCGGTGATCGAGTACCTGCTAGAGGAGCACGAAGGTTGAGTGCCGAACTGCACGACAACGCCACTACCACGCCACTACCACGCCCCGGATTCGGCGCGACATCCAAGCGTCCGGGAAGGGCTGTACGACCCTGGCCCGGGAGCTGGGGCTGTCCGAAACCACGATTGGCAAGTGGCAGAAGCGGGCTACCGTGGAGGATGGCTCCCATGTGCCCCACCAGATCCCGACGGATCGGGCTCCGGAGACCGAAATCGTCCTCGTCAAGCTGCGGGAAGCCCTGCTGTTACCCCTGGATGATCTTCTCCGGCTGGGCCGGGAATTCCTGAAGCCGGATTTGTCCCGCTCCGCCTTGCAACGCTGCCTGCGGCGCAATGGGGTCAACGACCTGAAGGCGCTGCGGGCCGAGCAGCTGGGGGAAGCAGGCTCAACGAAAGAAGACCTGCTCCCCGCCGTTCAGGCCGCCGAATCCGTCACGGCGACTCGCGGGCCATCGCCGATTTTGGCCCACTGCTACCTCCAGGCCG
>CAYVMM010000283.1:0-2102 GCA_964452535.1 uncultured Gammaproteobacteria bacterium
GAGAGCGCTCGGTGGTTACGCTATTTCCTTTATGGCGCCCTGCTGGCGGGCGGTGTCTGGGGCGCGGCCGGGGTTTTGCTGTTTCCCGGCGGCGATGCGCTTCGCCTCATGCTCCTTGCCATGACTCTTGCTGGCATTTCGGCCGGCACTGTTATCAGCATGGCCGCCTTTTGGCCCGCCACACTGACGTTCCTGGCTCCTACGCTCATCCCGTTCCTTGTTCAGAGCCTCGTCGCCGATTTCGCCCTGGCAAAGCCAATGGCGGCGATGACCGCTCTGTTCTTGGTCGGTATGGGGATTATGAGCTACCGGGTCTCGCAAAGCCTGCGTAACAATATCCGCTTGCACCTGGAGGCGATGAGGCGACAGCAAGCGCTTTTCATCTATCAGGCTGTCTTCGAACAATCACGGGATGCCATCGTTCTGGCGAGCCAAGACCGGCTTCGATACGGCAACCAAGCCGCATTGGAATTGTTCCGGATTGCCAATATAGAGACCTTTTGCTCCCATCATCCGGCGGATCTGTCGCCGGTCTATCAGCCCGATGGCCAGCTCAGCCGGCAAGCGGCCAATAGCCACATCGAGGAGGCCTTCGCCCAGGGACAGGCCTTTTTCGAGTGGCACCACCAGCGGACGGACGGGACGGACTTCCCCGCGGAGGTGCTCTTGAGCCGGATCGATTTGTCCGATAACACCCTGCTTCAGGGCATAATTCGGGATGTTAGCGAGCAGAAGGCGCTAGAGGCCCAACTGGCGCACCAAGCCTTCCACGACCCCCTCACTGGGCTGCCCAATCGTGTGCTGCTTGAAACCCGGCTGAATCACGCCCTAGAGCGCTTTCGCTCGTCCCCTGATTGGATTGCCCTGCTCTTCCTGGACCTGGATCGCTTCAAGGCGATTAACGACAATCTCGGCCACGCCATGGGCGATCACCTACTTCAGGCCCTCGCGGAGCGGCTATCCAAGCTCATGCGCGAGGAAGATACCTTGGCCCGCTTGGGTGGGGACGAGTTTGTTATCTGTCTAGAGCGGGTGACCGGTGCTGACGACGCCTTGGCTGCGGCCCAACGGATTCGAGCGGCCGCGGCGCAGCCTCTCGAGCTGGCCGGACACTGGGTCCAAAGCACTTGCAGCATCGGGATCAGCCTCTATCCCCGCGACAGCACCACCGTTGAGGAGCTGCTCAGCCATGCCGATTCCGCTCTCTATCGGGCCAAGTCGGTGGGCGGCAACTGGGTCTGCTCCTATACCAAGGAGGCCACCCCTACCTAAACCCCAAAACAATTTAGGGGGCAAGGGCCCGACCCCCAGCCGATCAAGCAACAGCACAGCCACTAAGGACAACCCATATAGAGGGAGCATAATCCCGAATAGGCCAATTACCGCGATCACCCAGCCATCGAGTCGAAAATCCTCGGACGGGCGAGGCGCTCCAAGCTTCCCGCGGGGCTTGCGCTGCCACCATACCACTGGCCCACTTAGCGCGATTGCGATCACAGCGACGCCAATGACCAACCCAAGGGCCAGATTGGGCCAACCCAGATAGCGCCCTTCATGCACGGCGATGCCGATGGAGATCGCCTTAGCGACCCATCCGTAATCCTCGAAACGCAGATCGGCCAACACCTCCCCGCTGTACTGATCGATATGCAATGTGGCGGAGCGCGCCGGATCGTCCGGCAGTGCGGTCAGCGTGTACACGCCGCTTTTGTCAGGCGGGAAATAGAGCGTGGTCTCTCGTGGGGCCTACCCTTCTCCCCGATGGCCAGAACCCGCTCTACGGACAGAGGGGACCGATCGTTGGCATGGGAGGTTGGTACCGCTAGCCTGCCCGTGGCCCAAGGGACGCGCTCGATCAAAGCCTCGGTCCGTGTGATCGATTGCGGTTTGTTATTGGCCGGCTCGAAAGGGAACATGCCTTGCGGGAACCCGGTCTCGGTGGAACTCGCCATCGCCTTAACGGAGTCGCCCCAGACATCGGTCCATGCCAGGCCGGTGATCCCCCAAAACAACAGAAACAGCGACAACCAGGCTGCACTGACCCCATGCAGGTCACGCCAGCGGACATGTCCCCGCTGGCGCAGGCGCGGCACCAGGACACC
>CAYVMM010000284.1:0-2095 GCA_964452535.1 uncultured Gammaproteobacteria bacterium
TCCACCCGGGGCTGGGAGACCCCACGCATCTCGTTTATCGTCAATCGGCCAGTGGCGGAAGAGCCGGGCTTCCGGCTGATACGCACTGAGGACGAAGGGCGCAATATCCGATACACCATCCAGCCCTACGTCACGCAGGAGAAACCGGAAGGCGAGCGCTACCGGTGAATCGATAACCCGGAGGCGCCGGCTCAGGCCGGCGCCCCTTCGGGCTTTCGGTCACTCCATCGGGCCAGCCTTTCACTAGGAAGGATATCGCCATGATCCAAGAGGTGAATCCGGAGGATCTTCCGGAGAATCAAGCGGAAGCGGAGCAGCCCGGACAGGTGCTCCCCGACGATACCCCCATCGACTTAGAGGAGGAGTTCAAGGCCTCCAACGTCCAGGAGGTGCTCGATAAGCTCGACCAGGAACTGATCGGACTCGCACCGATCAAGCAGCGCATCCGGGAGATTGCGGCATTACTGCTCGTCGACCGGGCCCGCCAGCAGATGAATCTGATCACCGAGACACCCACCCTGCACATGTGCTTCACCGGCAATCCGGGCACGGGCAAGACCACTGTGGCCCTGCGCATGTCGGAGATCCTGCACCGGCTCGAGTACGTCCGCCAGGGGCACTTGGTTGCGGTTACCCGCGACGATCTGGTGGGTCAGTACATTGGTCACACCGCGCCCAAGACCAAGGAGGTGCTCAAGAAGGCCATGGGCGGGGTACTGTTCATCGACGAGGCCTATTATCTGTACCGCCCGGAGAACGAGCGCGACTACGGGCAAGAGGCAATCGAGATCCTGCTGCAGGTCATGGAGTCCAATCGCGAGGACTTGGTGGTGATCCTCGCCGGTTACAAGGACAAGATGGAACGGTTCTTCCAGAGCAATCCGGGGATGCGCTCGCGCATCGCCCATCATCTGGACTTCCCGGACTACAGCGCCGACGAGCTTCTGGCCATCGCCAAGATGATGCTTCAGGATCTCAACTACGAATTCAGTCCGGAAGCGGAGCAGACGTTCCGGGAGTACATCGGGCGCCGCATGGAGATGCCGCATTTCGCTAACGCCCGCTCGATCCGCAATGCCATCGACCGGGCCCGACTGCGCCAAGCGAACCGCCTATTTGCCACGGATAAGAACCTGACCAAGGCCGACCTCAAGACCATCGAGGCCGAAGACATCAAGGCCAGCAGTGTGTTCAAGCAGGGGGTGCCCGATACGGATTCGGCTTTGAACGGCTGAGCCCGCGGCACCGAAGGCCATTCCTCATCACGGCGAGCGGTAGGGCAGTGACGGATATCCTGGCTGGATTGACCCCTATACGGGTGCTGCCGAAGCAGATCGACGCGGCGTGCTACAACTGCATCCGCGTGGCCTTGCTTCGCAACCGGAAACCGTTGAGGGTAATAGTACCCTGTCATCGTGGCCTGGAGATCATCCTAACCGACAGCGCTTGGCTAGGGGTCGACACCACAGCCGAGGACCGGCCCCTGCTTTCCTGGAGCCGGTTCGAGGTCGCCGGACGTACGGCCTTGCACGAGCCCATCGCTTGCCAGCTCAGTCTCTACCACATGCATGCCGGGCTCATCATGGGCAGTGCCCTGGAGGCCCTTGCAGGCAACGAATGGCAGTTCGTCGACCGGTAGCCAACTTCCCACCGCGCCAGCCGGAATTGAAAAGTTGACCTCGTTCAATGGCTCAATCGCCTGCACGATCGGCTCAGCAAGTCAGCAAGTCCACTTGGTGGCGAAGCCATCCGGGACGGGCCAGACGCTGGCCCACCACTGGCACCTGGAACAACTCCATGGCTAACTGCGGCTGCCATGCTAGGCATCTGAATTTCGCTTGATGCACGCCACTTGCGGCGTCGAGGAGCCGGTTTGGGGACGAATGCATTCGCTGTGAACTCACCCTCCGGCTTTGCCCCCTCCCCCACCGTGCCCCGCGAGGTTTTATTGCTTGAACTGCACCCTGCCATCCTCCACCCGATAAAGTCCCCCCTGGATCTCAACCTTACCGCGTTCCACTTCTGAGCGGAGGCACTCGCTCTGATCTCGCAGTGCCTTCATGGAATGGTGCACATTCCTTTCCGAGATGCGATC
>CAYVMM010000285.1:0-1658 GCA_964452535.1 uncultured Gammaproteobacteria bacterium
AGCTAGCTCGGCGACCACCCGGCGAGGGCCGAAGCCCCTGGCGAAACGAGCTCGGGCATATTCCACAGCGAAGCGACGGTCCGATAGGGCATCCTCGGCTTCCAGGCGATCCAAAGCGATCGCTACAGCCGCTTTGGGATAATGACGAGCCTTTAGCTTGCGGGCAAGCTCACGGCGACTGTGCTCCCGTCGAGCAAGGAGCCTCAGGCCTTGCCTATAGGCTTCAGCCACAGCCGCCTCCGTGCCTACCGATCCCATTCTCTTGCTCCTTTTTGGGATCCGATCTAGCCGGCCTCATCGCCAGTAGCCTGCTCGCCCGAGGCTGTATGCCCCGTATGGGCAAGCCCCGCCTGCTCGCGAATCCCCGCCTCCAGCCGGTCGGCTAGCGCGGGGTGGTCCTTGAGATATTGGCGAGCATTCTGCTTCCCTTGACCAATGCGTTCCTCTCCCGCGGCATACCATGCCCCGGACTTCTCGATCAGGCCATACTCCACCCCCAGGTCAATCAGCTCGCTCTCACGCGAGACGCCCTCGCCGTAGAGGATATCGAACTCCGCTCCTCGGAAGGGGGGGGCCACCTTATTCTTCACAACCTTGACCCGGGTATGATTGCCAAGGACCTCCTCGCCCTGCTTGATGGCACCAGTGCGGCGGATATCCAGGCGCACGGCGGAATAGAACTTGAGGGCATTGCCGCCGGTGGTGGTCTCCGGGCTACCAAACATGACCCCGATCTTCATCCGGATCTGATTGATAAAGAAGACGGTTGTCTGGGATTGGCTGATGGACCCCGTCAGCTTGCGCAGGGCCTGAGACATAAGCCGGGCCTGCAGCCCCACGTGGGAGTCGCCCATCTCGCCTTCAATCTCGGCCTTAGGCACCAACGCGGCTACTGAGTCAATGACCACTGCATGCACAGCTCCGGAGCGCACTAGCATGTCGGCAATCTCCAAGGCCTGTTCGCCCGTATCCGGCTGGGATACCAGGAGCTCGTCGACATCGACCCCCACTTTGCGGGCATAGACAGGATCGAGGGCATGCTCAGCGTCAATGAAGGCAGCCACCCCACCCGCCTTCTGAGCTTCCGCCACCGCATGGAGGGTGAGGGTCGTCTTGCCGGAGGCCTCCGGTCCGTAGATCTCTACAACGCGCCCGCGAGGATAACCGCCCACCCCGAGGGCCAGGTCCAAGTTAAGGGATCCGGAGGGCGTTGTGGGGATGTCAAAGGCTTCCTGCTCCCCCAGCCGCATGACCGAGCCCTTGCCAAACTGTCGGTCAATATTCTTGATGGCCGAATCTAGTGCTTTCTGCTTTTCCACATCCATAGCCGCCACCTTATATTGGCTGGCATCAAGCGACGCCAAAATAGGGCCCTTCCTACTTCAAGCGCAAGACAACAGGTCCTCCCACTAGCTAAGGGGAAACAGGGGTTTGCCATGGCGCTGCGGCCCGGTGGCTTGATTGATGTTCCCCTTAACAAAAAAGGGCCCATCTCCCCATCCCGTTAAGGGCTCGCCTCAGCTGGAAGGAGCTGGAGGGCCATGGTGAGCACGGCGTTAACGCTACGCCAGCGCACCTCGCCTCGCTCTCCGGCGAATTCGAGGCGGCGGGTCCGGATGGCCCCGCCACGCTGTCCGGCGCCGAGCCAAACCAGACCC
>CAYVMM010000285.1:1668-2095 GCA_964452535.1 uncultured Gammaproteobacteria bacterium
CTTCTCCGGCGTCCCTCCGCCGGGACCAGCGATTCCCGTAATCGAGACCGCTACCCCAGCGGAGCTGCGCTCCAAGGCGCCCTGGACCAAGAGGCGAGCCACCGGCTCACTCACTGCCCCATGCCTATCCAGAACGCCTCCCGGAACGCCTAAGGCCTGCTCTTTCGCCTCGTTGCTGTAGGTCACCCACCCTCGATCAACGTAGGCCGAACTCCCGGGGACGGCAGTCAACCGTTCCAAGACCCCACCCCCTGTACAGGACTCGGCAACCGCCAGACTCAAGCCAGCCCTCCCCAAACGCTGCCCTAGGACGAGCTCGGGGGGTCTCAGTCGCGGATCGAGTTCTCCTACCTCCAGCTCTCCTTCGGCCCCGTCAACCCACCATTCCCCTGGCAGGCCCGGACGAATCTCGGCATTGGCGCCTACC
>CAYVMM010000286.1:0-2094 GCA_964452535.1 uncultured Gammaproteobacteria bacterium
ATGTCGGGCACGGCACCGGTTACCCTGACACCGGGCAAGCGGCCCAGGGCCTTAACGGCCTCTGTGGGATGGCTGCCCACGATGTAGAAGGCCGCCTCGGGAGCCCCCTCCCGAATGTTGGGAAAGACCGTTTCTGCGAACCAGGTAACCGCGTCCTCGTTAGCCCAATAGTCCATGGCGCCGGTGAATACCAGGGGCTGGATTCCATCAGGGTAGGGGTTCGAGTAATCCCGCTCGGGAGAGAAGTACTCGGTGTCCACTCCGTTGGCGACGACCTCAAGCCGCTGGGCCACTTCGGGCGCCCGCTCTCGAAAGAGCGTCCGCTCACTCTCCGACACCAGAAGCGTGGCATCAAAAGCGGCCGCTTGGCGACGCTCGTAGCTCAGAAGGCGGCGAGCCTCCCGCCGATAGACCCAGCCGATCAAGCCAGTGTGACGGCTCCCATACTGCCGCCATTTGTCCGAATCCAGATCGACTAAGTCCAGGACCCGCCGTCCCCCCGGCCCCGGCTCGGGCAGGTACTGAGCCATGGCGGCGGAGAAAGCCACTAAGCGACGCGCCCCCGTTGTCCTCAGAGTCCGCTGTACCCAACGCGCCATGGAACGGCTACGGTAGTAGGGCACCGTTAGGGGTGCCCCCGTTAAGAATCCGCTCAAGGCTCGCCCCTTGGCCCGCTGCGGATCCAGCGGCACCGCATGGACATCGACGCAGAAGCCCTCAAGCTCGTCGAGATAGGCGCGATCCGCCGGATTATCGATAAACGTGCCCAAATGGACCCCATAGTGCCGACTCAAATAGTCCAATAGATGGAACGAGCGGATCTTGTCCCCCTTGTTGGGGGGATAGGGAATGCGATGGGTGAGGAGGACCAAAGGCTCGCGGCTCATCCCAGGCTCCGCCCCAGCCAGGGGCCAATCACCCGGCTAATGCCCACGGGCAAGCGCTTCCAGGCGCCAATGAAGGCCCGGTATTTGGGGTTGGCCGGGCTTCGGTCGGGCACCTCGCGAGCCCGGACCAAGTGGTACTCGTAGTGCAAGGGCTCGGGCTAGAAGCCCCAATGGCGCTTGAAGTGATAGGCCCCGCTGGCCACCTTACTGCGGCCAAAGTCGAACACCCGAATCCCCCGCTCGGCGCTGCGCCGCATGAGCTCCCAGTACATGAAATCGTTGGCCCGCAGATCGCGGGCCGCAGCAGTACTGCCGCCGTGATAGGGCAACACCTCGTCCCGGAAATAGAAGCTTACCACCGCACTGACCGGGCGCTCCTCCTGAAGGATGGTAAGCACCTCGCAGTCGTCGCCGAAGACCGCCTTGAGGCGCTGGAAATAGCGCTTGGGGAACACCGGGGTGCCCAAGTTGCGCATGCTCTCGGCGAATACCGGATAGAAGCGCTCGATGCCGGCATCGATCTCACCGTACAGCCCATTGGCGAGCCCCTTGCGGATCTCCGCGCGCTGCTTGCGCCGGATCCGGTGGTAGTTGGTCTCGGGGTCAGGCTCGATCGCCTTGCGGAAGGTGGCGTAGCGCTCGCGCTTGGCGGGCCAGTTGGGATGGCAGGCCGTGCGGTGGCGCAGCTCCAGGTTGGCAACCCCTTTGTTCTCGGCCAGGCGCTTGGCTTCGCCTTCCAAGGTCGCCTGCGCCTCCTCGGAGCGAGCCACCGCACCGCCGTAGACGCAAAAGGGGGTGGAGATCAGGGCATTCCCAAAGAGCCAGCTTCGGATATGGCCCAGTGGCAGCACGCCCTCCACCGTATCGCCGCGCTCAGCGAGCAGATACGGGGCCCGGTGGCCCAAGCCCTTCTCCAGGACCGTCTTCCAGCCCGCCCGGTGAAAGAAGGTAGCCTCCGGGCAAGCTTCTACGAAGGCATCCCAGCGGGCCTCCTCGCCCGTTTCCAGCTCACGCACGGTCAGGCCGTCGTTGGTCACCCGTTCCCCGCGCCATTCATGTTGTTGCCCCTTTTTGGGATTCGCCGAATCGCCACCCCTTCCCCCATCACCCTTCGCCCCTAACCTTGCACCCGATGAATCGTTCGCTCGATAAATCGAGCTCCTACAACGGCAGGATGGGCATTCCGGACAGGAAAGGCCATTGTAGG
>CAYVMM010000287.1:0-2086 GCA_964452535.1 uncultured Gammaproteobacteria bacterium
GTCGCTGGGGCCCGGGGAAGCTTTCCTTTGCGCCTCCGCCACGCTCGGACCTATATTCGGGATCGGGTGGCCCTTGTGGGGGATGCGGCCCATGCCATCCATCCTTTGGCTGGGTTGGGCCTCAATTTGGGGCTCCGCGATGCCGCTGTCTTGGCCGAGACCGTGGCTGAGGGGCATCTAGCCGGGGAGGATCTGGGCAGCGATCGGATAATGGGGCGATATCAACGCCGACGCATGCCGGACAACCTGCTGGTAGCCGCCTATACGGATGGCCTCCACCGGCTCTTCGGTGGCGGGCCGCGGTCTTTCCGGGGGGTTCGCATGCTGGGTATCAACCTCTTGGATTGGTCGGGGCCATTAAAGCGGGTCCTCATGCGCCAAGGAATGGGAATGCTAACCGACAGCGGGCGCTTAGGCTGTGGGGAGGCATTGGCCGGACCTCAAGAGCCAAAGGACTAGCTCCCCCCCCTGAAGCCCTGTTGGCGCCAGGCCTCGAAGAGGGCGACGGCAACCGCGTTGGATAGGTTGAGGCTCCGGTTCCCACGGACCATGGGAATGCGTAGGTGTTGGTCCGGGGGGAAGCGAGCTAGGACCCCTTCGGGCAGGCCCTGAGTTTCCGGTCCAAACAGCAGGCCCTCGCCGGCCTGGAAGGGTGCGCTGGCAAAAGACCTTTCGGCGTGGGCGCTGAACGGCCAGATGCGCTCGGGACCTAGCCTTCCTAGGCAGGTTTCCAGGTTGGGGTGTTCGGACACATGGGCGAGGAGGTGGTAGTCCAGACCGGCCCGCTTGAGGCGGGCGCTGTCCATGGAGAACCCGAGCGGGTGGATCAGATGGAGGCACGCGCCGCTATTAGCGGCCAATCGGATGATGTTCCCCGTGTTGCCAGGGATCTCTGGACGATAGAGGATGACATGAAACATTCGGAAAGGCCGTCTGCTCGTGACCGAAGATTGCGATAACCGCGGGACCCGGGAGACGCAGGCCGAGGATCCGCTAACCGTGGCCTTCGCCGGGCTCCGGTTGACGAGTCCTATCGTTCTCCTGTCGGGCTGTGTCGGCTTCGGCGAAGACTATACGCGGGTGGCTGGCTTTTCTAACGCCGATGTGGGTGGGGTCTGTCTCAAGGGGACGACCTTGGCGTCCCGTCTAGGGAATGCCCCCCCTCGGGTCTACGAGACCCCAGCCGGTATGCTGAACGCCATCGGGCTTCAGAATCCCGGGGCGCAGGCGGTAGTGGAAGAGATCCTTCCCCAGCTGGATACAGCGGAAACCCATTTCATCGCCAATCTATCCGGCTCAACCTTGGACGAGTATGCGGAGGTAGCACGAATCTTCGACGATTCACCAGTGGCTGCCTTGGAGATCAACATCTCCTGTCCCAATGTTAAGGCCGGGGGCCTGTCCTTTGGCAATTACCCGAGCATGTCGGCCCAGGTGGTGGAGAGGGTCCGAAGCGTAACCGACAAGCCCTTAATCACGAAGCTTTCCCCCAACCAGACGGAGATTGGAGAGAACGCGCGGCAGTGCATTGAGGCCGGCACTGACGCCTTGGCCGTGATCAATACCCTCACCGGCATGGCGGTGGATTTGGAGACCAGAACGCCCGTCCTGGGCAACGGCTCGGGTGGGGTCTCGGGGCCGGCCATCAAGCCCATTGCCTTGTTTAAGGTGAGGGAAGTCTACCAAGTCGCTTCCCCCTATGGGATTCCGCTCCTTGGCCAGGGGGGAATTGCCTCGGCTCAGGATGCCCTCGAATTCCTCGTGGCGGGCGCGACGACCGTCGGCGTGGGAACGGCCCTTTTCTACGATCCCCTTCTCTGTCCCACCATTAATGACGGCATCCGGGCCTACCTTGACCGGCATGGCTTCGCGTCCGTCCACGAGCTTGTCGGAAGCCTCAGCTGGGAGGGGTCGGCTTAGGCGCGGGCTAGGGCCGCTACCATGACGAGCTCGGCCCCGGCCTCCAGTAGGGCCCGGGTGGCCGCATTCACGGTGGCCCCGCTAGTGATCACATCGTCGATCAAGAGGATGTGGCCACCGTCTATCCGCCCGGGGGCTGCCCAGAAGGCCCCCTTGACATTCTGTT
>CAYVMM010000288.1:0-346 GCA_964452535.1 uncultured Gammaproteobacteria bacterium
GTGAGCCGTTCGGCGTCGGCTTCAGTCTGGGCAAAAACCCTCGCATTGGCTAGGGCCGGCCGGACCAGGGAACGGATCCTGCGATAGCGGCGGAGGGAAGCGGAAGAAAGACGTGCGTTGACCACCAGGAGCGGGATTCCGCGGCGGGCACAAGCCAAGAAGAGCCGGGGCCAGAGCTCGGTCTCCATGATCACTACGAGCGCTGGGTCAGCTCGGCGCAAGAAGCGGGCCAAAGGCCCTGGCAGGTCGTAAGGGAGGTAACTATGGTAAACCGATTCCCCGAAACGGGCGCGGACCCGCTCCGAGCCGGTGGGAGTCGTCGTGGTGACCACCAGTGGCCGATGGG
>CAYVMM010000288.1:356-2082 GCA_964452535.1 uncultured Gammaproteobacteria bacterium
AGTCCGTCCACCAGGGGCGCCGCTGCCCCCACTTCACCCACAGAGACCGCATGGATCCAGATCGCCCCATTGAGCAGAGGAAAGGGGGGCCACCCCAACCGTTCTCCCCAGCGGCGGAGATAGGCTGGGCTTCGCAATCCGCGAAGCGCCAGGCGCCCCAACACCAACGGCAGGATAAGATAGCCCGCCAGGGCGTAGAGAGACTGGAGCAGAACGACTGGCCAATCCCTTGCGTTCACCGATCGAGGCCGACCTGGATGGCCTTCAGGATTCCGCTGCTGGAACACCCCGCGCGGTAGGGAAGGACCCTAACCTCCCCTCCTGCCCGGGTTACCGCTTCGCATCCCGCCACCTCATCAGGCCGGTAGTCCCCTCCCTTCACCAGGACGTCCGGAAGAATCCGCTCCACCAGCCGAGTCGGCCGATCCTCGGCGAAGGGCACGACCCAGTCCACTGCCGCCAGTCCAGCCAGAACAGCCATACGCTGGTCCAGGGGGTTAATTGGCCTTCCTTTCCCCTTGAGCCACCGCACCGAATCGTCGTCGTTCACCGCAACGATCAACCGATCCCCAAGGGCCGCCGCCTCCTCCAGGTAGGCCACGTGTCCGGCATGGAGCAGGTCAAAGCAGCCATTGGTCATGACAATGCGCTCTCCTCGCGAGCGGGAATCGGCGACCAAGCGGACCGCCTCCTCTTCTCCCGGAGCCACGCCGAGGGGCTCCGGTGGGCTCCAGGTACGGCGCAGGTCCTGGGGTCTTACAGTAGCGGCGCCAAGGCGACCGACCACCTCCCCGGCCGCCAGATTGGCCAGCTCCGCCGCGGCCTCCCAGCCTTCCCCGCAGGCTCTCGCGACCGCCAGGGCAGCGAGCACAGTATCTCCGGCCCCTGTGACATCGAAGACCTCACGCGCCCGGGCTCGGAGATGGATCCGCTTCGCCCCACCTTGGATCAGAGTCATCCCCTCCGCTCCACGGGTAACAATCAGGGCCTCTAGGTCCAGCTCGCTGCGGAGCTTCTCCGCCCGGTCCGCCAGATCCGCCTCACTCCTCCACGGACCCACTATCGCTTCGAGCTCAGCTCGGTTGGGCGTCAGGACCGTAGCGCCCCGATAACGGGTGAAATCGGTTCCCTTGGGATCCACCAGAGCGGGACAGCCGGCTGTTCGGGCAAGATCGATCAGCGCCTCAATGCCAGCCAAGGCCCCCTTGCCGTAGTCGGAAAGGATTACCGCGTCCATCCCTTCCAGGAGCTCGCTGAAGCGAGCCTCAAGGGGAGCAAGGTTGCATCCCGCGAGATTCCCTTCGAAATCCAGCCGCACAAGCTGCTGATGGCGGGCCAGGACGCGGAGCTTGACTAAGGTAGGCAGCCCCTTCTGGCGGATCAAGTGCTTCCGCACACCAGCGGAGTCCAGATGCGCCTCGATTAGCTCGGCCTCCCGGTCGTCCCCCGTAAAACCCAGGAGGTCTGCCTCGGCTCCCAGACTGGCCACATTCAGCGCAACATTGCCCGCCCCTCCGGCACGGGTCTTCTCGTCTTCAACTCGGACCACTGGCACCGGGGCCTCTGGCGAGATTCGCCCGACCGAGCCCGACCAGTAGCGATCCAGCATGAGATCCCCAGTGATAAGAAGTTGGGCGCTCGAAAAATCAGGGAGGTCCATGAGTCGATCCGCTGTACCGCCCTCGAATTCCTGGACACAAGTTTTGACTATTAGGCTCAGGCGGCT
>CAYVMM010000289.1:0-2078 GCA_964452535.1 uncultured Gammaproteobacteria bacterium
CGGTGGCGTCCAGCCCGGACCCACCCTTGCTTGGCTCCTAGGGACCATTGGCGACAGTGTTCCCATCCTAATGCTGCTGGCTGTGGGCATGGGCCTGACCTGGGGGGCGTGGTCCTGGCGCCGTCTCCCGGCAGCTTTGCTCGTCGCGGGGATGCAGTTGCTTATCCAGCCTTTGGTCGTGCTAGCAGCGGCGACGATGACTGGTTTGGAAGGCGCCCCCCGAAGCGCCGTTACCCTGGAGGCAGCCATGCCCACCATGTTCCTAGGCCTCGTCCTCTGCGATCGGTACGGCCTGGACACCGGGCTCTACGCCAAGACGATCACCCTGACCACGGGAGCCAGTCTTATTTCCTTGGCTCTCTGGCTTCGTTTGCTGCCACCCTAATACGACAGTCGCCCTTACGGGGCAGAACAAACGTCTTGTCCGGTTCTGATAACTGGATCGATGTTGCCCTTGATCGGAGGGGGCGGAACCCGCGATTGCCGAGTCAGTCCAATTGGTTGCAAAGCGCGATCCGAGTTGAACGCTGGGGTTGTGCCAGGCATAATCGCTAGGATTTGCCTGGGGCATGAGCCTGTATTCACGGTTCGAACATCGGAGGCAAGACCAAATGGCGAACACACGAGGTTTCAGCGCCGTATCTCAACAGCAGGCGGGGGTGCTGGCGCAGAACAAAGTTCTCCGAAACACCTATTTCCTGCTCGCTCTGACCCTGCTATGCAGCGGGGCAACCGCCGGACTCTCCATGGCGCTGGATCTCCCTCACCCGGGTCTGGTCTTGACCCTGGTGGGCTATTTCGGGCTGCTTTGGGCCACGAATGCCCTCCGCAACAGCGTCTGGGGCCTGCTTGCGGTCTTTGCCCTGACCGGGTTCATGGGACTCACCCTAGGGCCGATCCTGTCCAGCTACATTGCCGCGTTCAGCAACGGCTCCCAGATCGTATTGACTGCCTTCGGCGGCACGGGCGCGATCTTTCTGGGCCTTTCGGGCTATGCCGTAACGACTCAGAAGGATTTTAGTTTCCTGGGCGGCTTCATCATGGTGGGGATCCTGGTCGCCTTCCTAGCGATGATAGCCGCGGCCATCTTCTCCCTGCCTATTCTATCCCTGGTGGTCTCGGCGGCCTTCGTGCTGCTCATGTCGGGGCTGATCCTGTGGGAGACGAGCCAGATCCTCCAAGGGGGTGAGACCAATTACATCATGGCCACGGTCTCCCTCTACGTGGCCATCTTCAATCTGTTCGTCAGCCTGCTTCATCTCTTGGCGGCCTTCGCCGGCGAGCGATAGCGACGCCTCAAACGGCACTGGCGCCCCATCCCCGGATGGGGCCTTTTTTATGGGAGCGCACCCGTGGAGCTTTGGCAACAGATCGCCTTGGCCGCCCTCGCCTTGGCTGTGGTGTTCTTCTTCGGCCCGGGGGCCAAGCGCATGGCCGAGGAGAGCCCATCGGGCACTCGACAGGATTGGTGGACCTTCATCAAGCTCATCGCAGTGGTGGGATTGGGGATCGTCGCTATGATCCTGTTCCTGCGCGCCTAAGCAGACAGTCGCGTAGCTGATGACCGACCGTGAGTGGCCTTCCGAATGCGTACGACCGGCAATTCGCTATGGCGACGAGTCCAGCTCGAGTCGCTGATGGTGCCTACTAAAAAGAACAAACATTTTGCTATAGGGCTACGGCCCGATAAGGGGTAATGTTCCCCTTAATTCGGTGGAGAGCCTCAGCGACCATATCAGCTCGGCCTCAGGCCGGCGCGATCCGCTCCTGTCCCCTCAGATAGGGGCGCAGCGCTGGAGGTACTACTACGGATCCGTCCTCCTGCTGGAAGTTCTCCAGGATGGCCACCAAGGTCCGGCCGATGGCCACTCCTGAGCCATTGAGGGTATGCACGAGGCGAGGCTTGCCCTCCCCTTCCCGGAAACGGGCCCCCATGCGTCGGGCCTGGAAGTCATGGCACCAGGACACCGAGCTAATCTCGCGGTATTGCCCCTGTCCGGGCAGCCAGACCTCTAGGTCGTAGGTCCGCCTCGCCGCGAAGCCGAGATCCCCGGTACACAGCTCCACAACCCGATAGG
>CAYVMM010000290.1:0-2073 GCA_964452535.1 uncultured Gammaproteobacteria bacterium
GGTGCCAGTCCCCATAAGGTAAGGAAGGCTACAGCGGGACGGCTCGGGGAAAAGGGAAAATCCTGACGGCGGGGAAGCCGAATCAAACGAACCCTCAAATTTCGACCCACATTCAACCCAAAAAAGCCCGCCGCTGGGGCATGGTTGTAAGTCCTTGATTTTTTGGTGGAGCCGGCCGGGCTCGAACCGGCGACCTCCAGAGTGCGATTCTGGCGCTCTCCCAACTGAGCTACGGCCCCCGCCTGCGACCCTGGCATCTTGCCAGGGGCGCACAGCCAAGCTAAGGGCACTGTATCGAATGACCCGAATTGCTGCAAGTTTGAGGCCTGGCTGCTTAGGTAAGACATTTTGCTTTTCCTTGCTCCCGATCGTCAATCGGACTGGATCTCCGGATGGTGGAGTGCCTCCTTAGCGGTGAATAGCTTGTATCCGTTGACCATGGCCGAAATCAGGCCGCGGTGCTCGGTTAGCTCGTGAATAACCACCATAATCAGATGAAGGACCACGAAGCCTGCAATGAGCAGGAAGCCGAGTGTGTGGAGCGCTTTCCAGGTTCCCCCTAGCTCGTCCTCGCCAAGGGTGAACAGGCCGAGGCCAGTGGCCAATTGGCTTGTTCCCACCAGGAAGAAGAGTCCGTAGGCAAGGCCCGCAAGCGGGTTGTGGGCGTGGTAGAAGGGGGCTTCGCCCCGGAAGCCGCCTAGGTAATGACGGACAGTGGCTCGCAAGGTCTTCCATTGCTCTCGACTGATGGGTAGGAGGCTGCGCCAGGAACCGGTTCCAGGTGTCAGGAAGAGCCAGAGGATGCGGGCTAGCAGTCCGGTTCCAAAGGCGAGACCGAAGCCGGCGTGCATAGCAATCAGCCTTGCCTTACCGGTTTCCGAAAGGCCTAGGGCCTCTTCAGCCAGGATTCCACCGGCCAAGGCGAACTGAACCAGTAGCGTGAGGGTGAGCCACCAGTGGAGGCTACGTACTACGCGATCCCACACCCGGCGTCGGTAAAGCGGGCGTCCGGCCATTGGAGGCTCCTTGACAGCTGGGTGCCGACCCCAATGGATTTAAACAGCTGCCGCGGACAGTCGTCCAGTCCGTCTTAGGGGCGTGGACGCAGCCCCAAGCCCCTGTGGACGGTCCGCCGTCGCCGGGCTACCATGATTGCTCAAGCCTTACCGGCCCATGGGTCTGCGATACCTCATGACGCCCGAACAGTATTGTGCCGACAAGGCCGCCGCCAGTGGCTCCAGCTTTTATTATGCCTTCCTCTTCCTGCCCCCGGCGAGGCGGGCGGCGATCCAGGCGCTGTATGCCTTTTGCCGGGAGGTGGACGATGTGGTGGACAATGTGACCGATCCCACCACTGCCTTGACGCGCTTGGCCTTCTGGCGAGGCGAGGTGGAGGCTGTGTTCAGTGGCCAGCCCCAGCATCCGGTGGGACAGGGCCTGGCCCAGGCGGCTGCTCGCTTTGATCTGGACAAGGACCATCTCCTGGCGATCATTGAGGGGGTGGAGATGGACCTCCACCATCCGCGCTATCCGAGCTTTTCGGACCTCCAGGGCTATTGCTATCGGGTGGCCTCCGCGGTTGGCTTGCTAGCCATTGAGATCTTCGGCTACAGCGAGCGGCTTACCCCGCACTTCGCCCGTGATCTCGGCTTGGCCTTCCAGATGACCAATATTCTCCGGGATGTGGGGGAGGACGCGGGCCGAGGCCGGATCTACCTGCCTCAGGAAGATCTTCAGGCCTTCGATGTGGCCGAAGCGGATATCCTCCAGCGCCGCCCCGGACCGGCATTCCGGGCCCTTATGGCCTTCGAGATCGAACGGGCGCAGGAGCTCTACCGTCAGGCCCTGGCGCAGCTGCCCGAGACCGATCGTGCCAGTCAGCTTCCGGCCCTGATTATGGCGGCGATCTATCAGCGGACCTTGGCAGAGATTGCGGAGGCCCAGGAGAGTGTGCTCACCCACCGGATCGGCTTGACCCCGCTTCGGAAATTCTGGATCGCTTTTCGGACCTATCGGCAGGAGCGCAAACGCCGGCGGAGCCTCAGTCCGGCCGCGCCGACTCGAAGCGAGGAG
>CAYVMM010000291.1:0-2070 GCA_964452535.1 uncultured Gammaproteobacteria bacterium
CCTAGGCCGGGTGGAGGTGCTCGCCGCCTTAGGGAATGGCGCCTTGATGCTGGCCCTAGTGAGCGCGATCGGGTGGGCGGCCCTGGACCGGCTGCTAGCGCCTCAACCGGTCCATGGGTCCCTGGTGCTGGTGGTGGCTGGGCTGGGACTGGTAATGAACCTAGCGGTTGCCTGGATTCTCAATCAGGGTGAAGGACTCAACCTCCGCGGGGCCCTGCTCCATGTCATGGGCGATCTGCTGGGCTCGGTGGCCGGGCTGACCTCCGGGGCTGTGATCTTGTTGAGCGGCTGGACCCCTATCGACCCCTTGCTCTCTCTGGGGATCTGCGCCCTGATCCTCTACGCCAGCTTTGACTTGCTGCGCGACGGGATCCATGTCCTTATGGAAGGCGTTCCCAAGCACCTAGATCTATCCGAGGTGGGCGAACGCCTCGCCGCGGAGCCTGGGGTCTTGTCAGTCCATGATCTCCATATCTGGGTCCCGGACTCAGGGATGACCGCCCTCTCTGCCCACCTCGTCGTGGAAGACATCCGCGATTGGGAAGTCCTCCTGGATCGGCTGCACGGCATTCTACGGCGAGAATTTGGGATCGAGCATGCCACGCTGCAGCCCGAGCCCAAGCGCAAGCCCCTCCACCCCATGTCCCTGGAACCTGCCCCTCTATCGAACCGCCGGGACAGTTCGGGGCCCCCTCCTTCTTCCCTCTAGCCTGCCCCAACGACCTCTGCCGCTGTTCTCCCTCCCTAATATCTGCTAAGGCAACCGCCCCCTAAAGCGGGCTCCACTGGTTGAAAACGGCTAATTAACCGGCTCCCAGGGTCACGAGCGCCGGGGAGGATCACCAAGGCATCAAGAGCGGCTCCCCGGTATCAGACAGGCCTATCGGCCTGTCCTTCGGAGAGGGCATTAAGAGAGGACCGGGAGGCGATCACCTCGAACCCACACCGAGTTTAGCCCATGCGAACCCCGCGGAGCCGATTAAGGGCAGCCATGGTCTCCGCCACTCGGGGAACCGCCAGATCCCCATCCGGGGAAACGAATCGACGATACCAGTCGGCTCCTTCCAGCCGTCGGCGCAGCCAGGCCGGCGGATCTTTCACAGGGCCTTGCTCCTCAGCCAATTCGGCTAACACCTTGCCAATGGCACGAACTTGAGAGGGATCGGCTACTTGCTCCACGGCACGCAGATCCACATCCTCCCGCCCGAATACCAGCAGATCCTTTCCCTTGGCTTGCAGCTTGACCTTACCCTTTTTCACCGTAGGATCCAGGGAGTGCGTATCCAGGGATCGGACAAGGGGGCGATGGAGATCGCTCTCATGCTCCTCGCGGCGGCCAGTAACATGGGTAGCGGCAATCTCGTGTGCTTGGGCAGTAACATCCAGGGGAACATACTCCTGCATCTGGATCACGGTGTCGGCGCAATCGAAATAATCGCCCGAGCCCCCCATCACCAGAAGGGTGGAAACACCCAGACGGTCTCGCAGCTGGCGGATGCGGTCAACGAATGGGGTGATGGGCTCGTTGGCCTTGGCCACCAGGGCCTGCATGCGCTCATCGCGGATCATGAAATTGGTGGCCGAGGTGTCTTCGTCAACCAGCAGGGCCCGCGTATGCGTTTCCAAGGCCTCCTGAAGGGCCGCAGCCTGCGAAGTGGAGCCTGAGGCTAACTCGGTGGAGAACTCGCTAGTGGACTTGCCATACGGCAGATGATTGATGAAGGGGGACAAATCCACCCCCGAAACAGCCCGGCCGTCTTCGGCTCGTACCTTGACCGCTGTTTCTTCGGTAACGATTTGCTCGCGGCCATCGCCGGGGACATGATCGTAGACGCCAGTTTCCAGTGCGCTCAGCAGGGTCGATTTGCCGTGGAAGCCACCTCCCACGATAAGGGTGATCCCTTCTGGAATACCCAGGCCCGTCACCTCGCCTGCGTTGGGGGCTTGCAGGGTAGTGCATAGGGCATTTGGGGAACGCCAGGGAATGGCTTCCTGCAAGGGCCGATCATCCACGCCGGAGCGCCGCGGCAAGATTGCCCCCTCGCCGACGAAGCCCACCAACCCCTGCTC
>CAYVMM010000292.1:0-2070 GCA_964452535.1 uncultured Gammaproteobacteria bacterium
CATCCAGCGCCGCCGCAGGACCCGGATAGTAATGCGCCGAGCAAACCGGGTTTCCAGACGCTGCATTGTCCGGGGTGGAGCAAAGCCTACCGCTAGACGATAGGCGAGCAGGTCCTTGGTGGGGCAATAGCCAGCCGCGGCCAAGTGATCCGCATAGTACGGGCGATTATGGCCCATCAAGACCCGCGGAGGGTGCTTGAAACCGGCCACCAGCAGACCGCACTCGTCGTTGATGGACAGACTGAAAGGCCCCCGAACCCGTGCCATCCCCCGCTCTCGAAGCCATTCCTCGGCGGTTGTCAAAAGGGTCCCGAAGACAACCGGATCATCCACCCCGTCCAGACAGCCGAAGAAACCACAAGCGTCCCCATGGTGCTCCAGATACAGGGCATCGATCTGGGCACTGATCCGACCCACCGGTTCTCCGCCTCGCCACACAGTCCAGAGCCGAACCTCGGCGTGACGGAAGAAGGGATTACGGCGCCGCAAGAAGTGGGCTCGCTGCTCCGCTTTCAGGGGCGGAATCCAGGCCGGGTCATCGGCGAAGACCCGGGCGGGGACCTCAAGGAAATGTTCTAAAGCCTCGCGATCCTCCACTGGATGGGTTGTCACCGCGCTCTCGGCTACCCCTTTGGACTGAGACTCAGGCGTCACCAATGCCACCCCCCCAATTGGGGCCGATAGCGGCAACGCGACTCTCGTCGGGTCGAATCCGAGCAGGACAGTAGGAGCATTGTGACCGGATCAAGGCGTCCCCAAGGCGTTGGAGCCCGACCACCGGAGCCACAGCGGTCACACTGACGAAAAGAGCCGGCCACCCCAAAATGGCGCCTCAGGTCGACATGCGGATTTCAACCCAGCGAACGCGGGAGCCGAGACGATTATCCCCCCTTTTGCCATTTCAACCCGTAGCGGTAATCGCCTTTGGTCAGCTTGCCATCGCCATCGATGCCCGCCTTTTTGAACCGCTTCCTGGAAACCCCTTCGTCCCGGACCTCCGAGAAGTTCAACTTCCCATCGTCATTGCTGTCCACTGCCTCAAATTGGGGCAAATCCAACTGATCCTTCTCGCCCCCCTGGGAAGCGGCCAGAACGGGTGCAACCAAGGTGAGCCAACCGATAGCAACAAGCACATGCCAACGGGTCATGCAACCCGCTTCCGTGCTAGATGGGTTGCCCTTCGCTAGGGCAACACATGCGATCGAGTGTTCCGCTTCTTCTCTATAAAAGACAGGTCCTTTGTGATCGGACCCCTGTTTCACGTTCACGCCTCTGCCCCCGCTTACTTGCAACCCACGTATTAGAATGGGTTGACGGTAGTAATCAAACGGCTGGTGCCTTCGATGCAGAGCGCTTGAACCCTGGAAAGGGGGGAAGCACCACAGTAGCCCCGATTGATCGGCCCTCACTTGAGAGGGAATGGGCCACTTAGTTATTGCCAGCTTGATTCCGTCCTTCTCTGCCGGCCCGCTTTACCGATTGCCATCTTCGAGATGGCAACTACCATTAGGCCCTTCCAGTGCCTCGACGTACGCTTGCCCCTCAGCAGCCGTGGCCCTATGTGCCAACCTCCCGCCATACAGCCCCCAGGGTGAGTTAGTGTCGATTTTGGGGGGCCGAACGCGAGGAGCCGCAGAGGCCCAAGCCGTCGTCCGATCCGCCGGAGAGCCAAGTGACGCCCAATCCCGGTCTGGCGAAGCGCAGTCGGCGCCAGTTCTCCAAAGAGTACAAGCGCCGCATTGTGGCCGAGGCCGACGCTTGCCAGCACGGGGAGCTGGGTCAGTTGCTGAGCCGGGAAACGCTCGACAATAGCCAGCTCCAACAGTGGCGCCGCGACCTTGCGGATACCTCCGACGAGGAAGCCGAGGCCAAGACGACACCCGGTTCCGCTGCCAGCAAAACGCCCGAGCAAAAGCGCATCGAGAAGCTCGAGGCGGAAAATGCGCGCCTTAATGAGAAGCGACAGACGGCCGAAGACGGCATCGATCTTCGAAAAATCTATCTGATTACTTATACCTGATTACCCGGGTAACTCAGCCATCTTCAGGAACCGATACGGCATAGGTGGCG
>CAYVMM010000293.1:0-2059 GCA_964452535.1 uncultured Gammaproteobacteria bacterium
ACGGTGCGCCGGTCCGGCGACAATTCCGCGCCGCTGTCGTTCGGATCGCCGGCCCGGACCCAGACCCGGGCGGAGCGAGGCGTGACATGCCCGACGATCGGTCCGAGACTGGGCTCCCGCAGGTTCCTACTCTCCGAAGGCATCGGATTGACTCCTTTCAACGAGTGCTCGCTGGAGTGGCCGCATCAAGCAACACTTGCAGCGAGGATGACACCGTCGCGCATCTCAGGAATGCTTTTCGGCTTATCCCATTTCGACGCGGCTCGATGGTTTCCAACCAAAAAGCCGCAACCTTACGGCAGCGCATCGGCCACTGTGTTGCCCTCCCGGATCTACCAATTTTCCCCCACGGCCCCTTGGGGCATGCCTACCGGTCATCGAGCTGGCCGAGGAAGAAGCGCCCCAAGCGCACGATTACCACCGCTATGCCCATCCCCGGCTCGGTGTGCGTGGTCCATAGGGTCGACAGCAGGCGCGTCAACTCGGTTACGTCGAGCTGGAGGATCCTGGCGGCCCCGACCGATCCCGTCGCATTGGCGCTACGGTGGAGGCACACGTACAACGTCATCCTGTCCGGCCAGAGGCCCATGCTGGATTCGCCGCGCACCTCTTTGTGGTCAGCAAAGTAGTGGTCCCCGCCGCCGTGGCCGAGCTCGCTCTCGTAGATCCTGCGTTTCAGCCCGCGCTGGTCAAACAGCTTGAACAGGTTGAACACGTCTCGCCGGATACGCAGCTCGCGGCACGCCCATATTGCCCGCCCCAGGCAGGAAGGGTATCGGGATATGCAGTCGGCTCAGGTGCGGCAGGTACGCCTTGCGCCCTGCAGGGTTAACTAGGTGGCCGACGCATGACAACCGGGAAAGTTGCTGCATCGGAGACGAGTCACCTCCCGGGGAACCTGCTATTCCCGGATTCCGGTTATAGCAGTGGTCGGCGAATTTTCCGACACCTGGGGCAGCGAAAAAGGCGAGGCGAAAGCGAATGGAGCGAGACGAACTCTGGCAGTCCTTATGCCCCGGCAAGCGGGCTCAAAAGCCCCATTGCTGGGCACCAAAACCTGGCTTCGAGTCATCTCGGGCGGCTTTTTCGGTCTTCGCGCTCCCGTATCAGCCAGTAGACGCCGCCCAGGGCGGCGTTCCCGACCAGGTTAAAGATGTGGCCCAGCAGGTTCCACAGGGCTACCCAGACAACCAGGGCGATGCCCCCGCTAAGGCGGAGACCACCACCTGCGCGAAGCGCTCGTAGAAGGTTATCAGCCGCCACTGATTTCTGACCTTTTCCAAGCGCTGGCGGATACTTCTCCGCTCCTTGGTATGCTCAGTGTGGGGCTCACGCCACGCGCTCCTCGGCAATATCCTTTACTAAGGATCTATGGCCTGCTCCCTTCCGCCGAACAGGCCGCTTTCCTCCTCATGTCGGTCCCCGGGAAGAGGGAACATTTCCCTTCCCTATCTCCGGAAAAAGTACCCTCTAGGGGAGCCACCGGTGAGGCTGTCCCCAGCCGTGGGCTCCCCTTCGTTTAGAACCCCGGGCGCTCTGGGCCGCTCTTACGGCTAATACGTCAGCATTTCACTGAGCGACGTGACTCCGACGCCGTCTTGAACCGGATCCCAGCTCCGATTACGGGACAGAAAGGAGCGCGGGTCCAACTCGATCAATCCAATCAGCGTCTCAGCGACGATCCGCGCACCCACGGGGCCGAGCCCCTCTCCCTCCTCGAAGAGGCCCGGTTCCGTCTCACGACCGATCCGCTCCGCTTCGACAAGGAGGTAATACCAGAGTGGGATGCCGTTACTGAGGTCAATCTCCGAGCTAGTGAGATCGCGTGCGCTTTCGGAGACATTCGCAATCTCGTCCTCATCCCGGCCCATCGTCCGGGCTACTTCCTCGCCGGAGGGAAGCAAGAACGCCTGTCCGCGAAGCAAATTGCGCGTAGCCAGTGACTGCTCGCCTGATGGGGGAATAAACGGCAGCTTTAAGAATTCCGAGGCGAGCTTCCGATCCAGTGTTTCAGCCTTTTGGATGTTTCGATTCAGACTCGTATTGACAAGCTCGTACC
>CAYVMM010000294.1:0-2059 GCA_964452535.1 uncultured Gammaproteobacteria bacterium
GCAGGTGGTGGGCTTCTTTTGGGTCGTCGGCATCAAACGGCTTGATCCAGTGGCGGGCCGCAGCGATCACGTCCTGCGCGGAGCGTTCGCTTAGCTCCACACGCGTCCGATGGCGCACCCCGTTCACCGGATGCTTGAGATTCTCCAGTAACTTGGGGATTGGTTCGCCATCAATGGCCACAGGCTCTTGCAGCGGCGCTCCCTTGCGCGTGAGGCGATAGATGCGGCCGTGCTCATGATCGCGGTTGGGGTCGCGAATGTGGTTTTCCGCGTGTCCAATGATGGGGTTGTGCCAATCCGAGAGATACATCGCCCCTCGTTCGCCGAACACCACGTCCGTCGTCCGGACATTCTTGTCCCGGGTTTTGAACATGTCCTTGTCGGGCTCGCCCCAGACTTCGCCGACCTCGCGCCCCTCATACCCGTTGCGGTGAAGATCGCAGCTGTTCACTTGCACGGACCCGATGACGCCACAGATCAGAAGCCGATTTTGCATCTCCTCGGGGAAGTGATTTGAGGAGAGCACCGCGTTCGCGGGAACGGGGGCAAGAACCCTTCTCATGAGCTTGAACATCTTGAAGCCATCGCCTTCTGGACGCACCTGATAGATGCGCGCGCTGGCGCCATCGGTGGCGTAGCAATAGCCCCAGTAGTCGAAGCTCGTGCCGTGGGGATTCGGACCGATGGCGGCATGGACGTTGATCGTGCCCCGCCGGGGGTTGAATCGGTACATGGCCGAGACGTCAGTGCGGAGCGGTTTGCCCCAGGGGTGCTCGTAGTTGTGATACATGAAGACGCCGCTTTGCCAAAAGATATTGCCGCCGGGCCCCATCACGAGGTTGTTCGCCCCGTGGTGGGTGTCGGCGGTACCCAGACCCGTCAAAATGGGGTAGCGGACGTCGGCTTTATCATCGCCATCGGTGTCCTTGAGGAACAACAAGTCCGGGCCGCTGGTCACGATGACACCCCCGTTCCAGAATTCGAACCCCGCCGGGTTATTGACGTGCGCAAAAACCTTCATCTCGTCAGCGACCCCATTCCCGTCGTTGTCCGGCAGGATCACCAACTTGTCTTTCATCGGCTTCAACGGTTCCCATTTGGGATAGGTATTCCAGCACGCGGCCCATACCCGGCCCTTGGTATCCACCTGCATTTGAACCGGGTTGACAAAGTTGGGGAACATCACTTCCGAAGCAAAGACGTTCAACTCATGCCCTTCGGGCACTTGGATGTCTTTCACCGTTTCCTTGGGGCTTTGGTAATCCGTGCTCCCTTGTTTGCCCGCCCTGCGGTCGCTGCCCAAGTTGGACTCAACCTCGATCGGATCGGGGACGTTCGAATCGTCAGGCTGGATGTCCCGGCCCTGCGCCGCCGCCCAGATCACCTTATCGCGATTGGCCGTCATCACGTCGATCATCTCCAGTTCGTGAATGAGCACTTCGCTGTTGGAAGGTTGGCCCCTCCCGTACCGGCGAGGTGAGCGCGTTCCCCAGATGTCATTGCCATCGGTTGCCCGGTAACGTTGGTGCCAGTGCCAATTCTTGTTCTTAACCGCTTCGCGAAGATCCGCCAGGCCGCCGCTATTGTTCGCTTCAACGGCCTTGCCGAACAAGGCGGATGCCGCAATCTCGGCAATCCGCCGGTGGCCTTGCTCGTTCAGGTACAACCCGTTGACCGTGTAAGTTTTCTGGTCGGCCTGAAATAGCTCACGTGTCGGGTGGAAGAGGTCAACGAAGGTGGCCCCGGTCTTCTCGGCGGCTTGCCGGGTCGCATGGGTAACGCCCTCCAGCCGAGCGTTGCGATCGGTCTCATCCGGGAGGTTCGAGACGCCGGTGTCTTCGAATGCGATGGGGCTGAACAGCACAATGCGCGGTTCGCTCTTGCCGTTGGGCTTGAGCTCTCGCAGCGCTCTAACCCTGTTGACCAGCTTCTGCTCGAACTCAGCCGGGGTCTGCGTGTAAGCCTCATTGTACCCGAAGAAGGTAAAGATCACATCGGCCTTAACCTTTTTCAGGTAGGCCTGACGCGCCTAAACCTCCTTGGGGAGCGATCGACCGCG
>CAYVMM010000295.1:0-2054 GCA_964452535.1 uncultured Gammaproteobacteria bacterium
GCCGAGCTAGGGACCCGATCCCGCATACACCAGCTGCGGCGTTGGCTGCAAGAGCGGGAAGGGAGCGTAGCCCTGCGCAACAGTGAGGCTTGGGAGGCTCTGGAAAGCGAGCTTCACTACCACCTCAAGCAGCGGGACCGCCGATTCCGAGAAATCCGACGCCGGCTGGAGCAACTGGAGGGGGTCGCTCGAGACCTGCCCGTCGGCGTTGCCCTTCTGGACAGCGAGGGGCGATTGCAGCAGGCCAACGATAAGGCCTTCCAACTACTAGCAGTCGATCCAAGGAGTGGCTACGGGCAAAAGCTTCAAGGCTGGCTTCGCGGACCCAATCTTCAGGCCCTCTTCGACGAGAGCGGCCCCCCTATTCGCCAGGCAACGGCCCCTTACCGACTGGATCCCTCCCGAACCCTGGCCTTCACCTGCACCCGTAAGGAAGACGAGACATTTCTCCTCGTTATGGAGGAGATCACCGAGCGTCTGCGGTTCCAAAAGATGCGGGAAGACTTCGTGGCTAACGCCTCCCATGAGCTTAAAAGCCCCTTAACAAGCCTTCGCGGATTTTCCGAAACCTTGGTGGCCGAACCCGATCTTCCGAAGGAGCAACGTCAAGAGTTCCTGGGCATCATGGACGACCAGATCCAGCGGCTGCAGTCCCTGGTGGATGACCTCCTAATCCTGTCCCGGTTGGAAGCGGAAACGCAGGAACCCCCAGAGGACCCGATACCCTTGGGCGACATCTGGGTCCGTCTATCAGTCCAATACAGGGATCGTGCCGCTGAGAAAGGCATCAACCTATCCTTCCCCTCAACCAAGCAAGGAAAGGGGCCTCAAGTCTACGGCGATGTCGACCCCCTCGCCCGAGCCTTAGGCAATCTGGTGGACAATGCCATCAAGTACACCTCCGAAGGCGGAGCGATCACTATCTCTGTAACCGCTCGGCCCGCTTACCACGAGCTCGCCATCCACATCGCCGATACCGGGATCGGCATCGCCGAGCACCATCTGCCCCGACTTACGGAGCGCTTCTATCGGGTCGATAAGGGCCGATCGCGGGAAGTGGGAGGCACCGGTTTGGGGCTATCCATTGTTAAGCACATCCTGCACCGCCACGGGGGGCGCCTCGAAGTCACTAGCCGGGTGGGGGTCGGCTCCACCTTCACCGCAGTCCTACTAGCCCGCCCCGAAACCTCCGCATGATCCAGCGTCCAAGAGCAAGGGCTGGCTTGTCACAATCCTGAAACTTGTCACAATCCTGAAACCGGTCGAAGGCAGCATGGTAGCCTCCCAAAGGCCCAAAAGGCTCTTGATCTCCCAACTAGCATGGAGGAACCGTACCATGCGCATTTCTCGAATCCTTGGATTCGTTGCGACAATCGGCCTTACAGTGCTCACGACAAACACCCACGCCCGTGACCAGATCCGGATCGTCGGCTCGTCCACTGTTTATTCCTTCGCCACCCCGGTTGTCGAGGAGTTCGGCGCTACCCCACCGACTATTCCACCCCGGTAATTGAGTCCACCGGCTCTAGCGGAGGCCTCACGCGCTTTTGCAAAGGGACCGGCACAGATACCCGATATCACCAACGCTTCGCACCGAATCAAGGTGAGTGAATTCAAGCGCTACCGAAACAACAGCGTCAATTCTAGCACCGAACCGATAATCGGCTACGACGAGATTGTCCTAGCCAACAACCAATCCAAGGCCCTTATCTTGTAGAGGAGAGCCACTGCGTTGGCCACCGCGGGCTACGAAGCCTACTGTTCTGGAAGATCCTCCCCCCAGCCTCTGAAGCGGGTCGGGCCCATTTCACCAGTTGAATTAGAACCCCCCACTCAGGGCAAATTTTTCACAACTCTATAACTGACCTGTAACGAGATTGTTATCTTTTCGGACTAGCTTGCGTATTGCGCCAACGGTCAATGTTGGCTGCATCCTCATTAAACAGGAGAAAGCAACATGGGTAAAATTGCTCTTGGGCTCACTGCCACGAGCTGCGCCCTGGCGGCCGGTCTGTTCACCACCACGGCGACGGCCACGGAGCGGCTGAAGGCCG
>CAYVMM010000296.1:0-2053 GCA_964452535.1 uncultured Gammaproteobacteria bacterium
CGAGCTGCCGCTGAGCACGAGGCCGGGCTATTGATCCACCCGGTGGTCGGGATGACCAAGCCCGGTGACCTCGACCACTTCGTCCGGGTACGGTGCTACCGGGCCATCGCCGAGCACTACCCGGAGAAGATGATGATGCTCTCTCTGGTGCCGCTGGCCATGCGTATGGCCGGGCCTCGTGAGGCGCTTTGGCACGCCCTGATCCGCAAGAATTACGGCTGTAGCCACTTCATTGTCGGTCGCGACCATGCCGGCCCGGGTAAGGACCGGAACGGTAACGACTTCTACGGACCCTATGATGCCCAGGAGATGGTGGCGGCCTACGGCGAGGAACTCGGTATCGAGATGGTGCCGTTCAAGGAGATGGTCTACGTCGAAGACCGGGCCGAGTATATGCCCGTGGATGAGGTCCCGGAAGGGGGTACAGTCAAACGGATCTCGGGGACCGAGGTGCGGCGCCGGCTGCGTGAGGGGCTGGAGATCCCGGAGTGGTTCTCCTACCCGAGTGTCGTAGCGGAGCTGCGCAAGAGCCATCCTCCCAAGCACCGCCAGGGCCTCACCCTCTTCTTCACAGGCCTATCAGGGGCAGGTAAGTCGACTATCGCCAATGTCCTGCTCGCCCGCTTCGGGGAGATGGGAGGACGACCAGTGACCTTGCTCGACGGTGATATCGTGCGGCGGAACCTCTCCAGTGAGCTGGGCTTCTCTCGGGAGCACCGTAATATCAACGTCCGTCGAATTGGATTCGTTGCCAGTGAGATCACCAAGAACGGGGGGATCGCCATCTGCGCCCCCATTGCGCCGTACCGCCATGTCCGAGAGGAGAACCGCAGGTTGATTGAGGAGTACGGTGGCTTCATCGAGATCTACGTCAAGACCCCCTTGGATATCTGCGAGAATCGGGACCGCAAAGGCCTCTATGCCAAGGCGCGCCAGGGCCTCATCAAGGAGTTCACCGGCATCGATGATCCTTACGAGCCCCCTGAGGAACCCGAGGTCGAGATCGATACCACGGATCTCTCGCCCATGGAGGCGGCCCAAGAGGTCCTCCTCTACCTTGAGAAGACAGGCTATCTGGCCTGAAGAAGTCTACAATAAAGCAAACAGGCTGCCTGATAACTCTCTCTACCTGGAGCAGCGAACATGAAGGTTTCCGTCATCGGCACAGGTTATGTCGGCCTGGTCAGTGGAGCCTGCTTAGCAGAGGCGGGCAACGACGTGGTCTGTATGGATGTTGACGCGACCAAGATCGAGCAGCTGGAGCGAGGGGAGATCCCCCTCTTCGAGCCCGGCCTGGAATCACTGGTCTCTGAAAATGTTGCAGCCGGGCGGCTGCGCTTCACGACTAGTATGGCAGACTGCGTGGACCACGGCCTATTCCAGATCATCGCCGTGGGCACCCCCGCCGACGAGGACGGTTCGGCCGATCTCCGCTACGTGCTGGATGTAGCCCACGCCATCGGCCGGCACATGGCCGACTACCGGATCATCGTGGACAAATCCACAGTCCCTGTAGGGACAGCGGATAAGGTTAACACCGCTTTAGGCGAAGAGCTCACTGTACGGGGGAGGCCAGTCGAGTATGACGTGGTCTCCAACCCTGAGTTCCTCAAGGAGGGAGCCGCAGTCGAGGACTTCATGAAGCCTGAGCGGATCATCATTGGGTGTGACAATGTACGCACCACCGCACTGATGAAGGAACTGTATGCCCCCTTCAACCGGAACCACGAGCGGGTGGTAACCATGGATGTCCGCTCGGCGGAGATGACCAAATACGCCGCCAATGCCATGCTCGCCACCAAGATCTCTTTTATGAACGAGATCGCCAATCTCTGTGAACGCATGGGGGCAGACGTGGAGATGGTACGCCGGGGGATCGGCTCTGATCCCCGCATCGGCTTCGATTTCATCTACCCGGGCTGCGGCTACGGCGGCTCCTGCTTCCCCAAGGACGTGGCCGCCTTAACGCGTACAGCCCGCGAGCACGGCTACACTGCCCGCATCCTCCAAGCGGTGGAGGCGGTCAATCACGACCAAAAGACAGTGCTTGAAC
>CAYVMM010000297.1:0-2048 GCA_964452535.1 uncultured Gammaproteobacteria bacterium
CTATCGCTGGCAGTGGGCGCCCTGTTTGCTGGCCTGGTCTTCTCTCGGGATGCCGGTGCCTGGGAGCATGTCGGCTCCTTCGATTTGCTCAACCGCTACATCGCCCCCTTCTTTTTCATCGAGATCGGCCTCATGCTCAACCCCGAGGCTTTGCTCTTGGGCCTGGAGCTGGGCGGGATACTGCTGGCGGCCGCCGTTCTCGGTAAGCTGGTGGGCACCTTCCTGCCAGCGCTGGCCATCACCCACTGGCGAGGGGCGGTTCTACTGGGTCTATCCATGGTGCCGCGCGCCGAGATCGCCATGCTGATCGTCCGCCAGGGGCAAAAGCTGGGCGATTGGGCCATATCCGACGAGATCTATGCAGCCATGGTGGTGGTCACCGCTGGCACCTGCATCCTGGCCCCGCTGGTGCTGCATCCACTGCTACGGCGTTGGCAACAGGCAGAACCGCAACCCTAAGAGAAGAAACTTCCCCTTGCGACTGAGCGGGATCCTGCTTCCTAGTGCGATGAGGACTCCGTGGAATCCTTCAGCGCTCGAGCAAGCGCGCTGTCTGGTCCATGGCCATCAGCGCCTGCCACAGATTGGCCTGAGTCCAGAGGAGGGGGGTATTGTCGTTGGCCACGTAGCAGCCGCGAGCCCAATAGTAAGCCTCAGGACACCGTAGCCCACCTGCCACAAAGGCATCATCGGTAAGCTGACCGAGGGCCCGATTAAGGTGCCAGACTTGACCTCCGAGACCTAGTGTCGTGGCGCCCCATATCCTCACTGAAGTCGCCGGCACGCTAGTCTGGTGGGAAAGGCTCTGTGTAATCGGGTAGCCAATAGGAATCGCCTGGGTAACGCCAAATGGCATACGAGCCGAGCAGGGGCGTCGTCACATCTTCTACGATGCGAGCGGCTATCGTGTCGTCGACGCTGCCTACCGGAAACACCAAGAACAGCAGCGTCGCATCGTAGCGGCGTTCCGGCTCCAGCAACTCCCACGGCAGGAGCCCCGCGAGGGCCTGCTTTCCCTTCGCGATCGAATCGTCGAGCCACTCCGGGGAAACCCGCCCTTCGGCCCCCCACGGTCGCTCCTTACCCGTTACCGAAGCGGCTCCGACGACTGGATTGATGTTCACCTTTAAAATAAGCGGTTTCGGCTAGGGATCAGCTTGCTTGATGGTCTCGGCAATAAGGGGCATGCTTATCCCATTCGGGCTTTAAGAGGACCGACCAATGCACAAGAAGGTCGCCATCGTGGGTATTGACGGAGCAGGGACGTACCTCTGTGACTTTGCTGAGCAAGATCAAAACGGGTTCTGGGTAACCGGCAACCAGGCTCTCCCTCTGTACGCGAACAATTTGAAAGACGCCACAACCGAGGTCCAAAACTGCTTTGGCTATCCGGCGAAGGCCATCGTTTGGGGGACCCCTTATGGGGGAACGGTTATGCCTTCTGCCTAATCCATGCCTCCCTTAGGAACGACCGCTCAGACCGTCCCCTTTTAAAAGTAGGAGCAAAACGGATCGATAAAAGGGCAATCGCATGAAAATTATTGCTTCCCGAGTCCACGGCTATTTTGATTATGCGACGGTTATCGTATTTTTGGTTGCCCCAACGCTGTTCGGCTTATCTGGCATAGCCGCCATATTGAGCTACACATTAGCCGCTATTCATCTAGCGATGACCTTATTCACGGATTTTGCTCTGGGCATCGGCACTAAGATCCCATTCGTTATCCACGGCGGCCTCGAGCGCGTAGTCGGCCCCCTGCTGATTATTGTGCCTTTTATTCTAGGCCTTTCCGCCGAATCGGCGGCGCGCAATTTTTATATCCTCGTCGGTGTTGCGATTACCTTGGTGGCGTGGCTGACGAATTATAGAGAAATCGAAGGAAATCAGGCGCAGGCATACCGAGAGGGCTGATCCTATCCCCTATTCTCGCTCCGCCCCCAGTTGCTCCAACCGTCGGCGCTTGTTAAGAGCCGTCATGCTCACTCCCTTGCTCTAACAGGGTAGTGAAAAACGGGCTTCTTTCGGCCCTGTTCCCCCTTGCAGCGGC
>CAYVMM010000298.1:0-2040 GCA_964452535.1 uncultured Gammaproteobacteria bacterium
CGACGACGATGGCCGTGCGGCCGTGCGTGCCATCGCTGACGATGCTGCGACCGCGCTCTACCGCGAGATCGAGGTCGACCTTACCGAGACCCCCTATATCCAGTGGTCTTGGCGCGTCGACACCTTACCCCTCGGGGAAGCCAGTGAGCGCACGAAAGCCGGCGATGATTATGCGGCACGCTTCTACATTGTGCGTGAGGGTCTCTTCGGCAGGCTGGGCGCCCAAGCGCTCAATTACATCTGGTCACGCGCCGAGCCCGTCGGCGCAACTTGGCCTAACGCCTATATCGGGCGAGCCCGTATGATCGCGGTGGAAAGCGGTAACGAGCGCACTGGCCAATGGATCACCTATCACCGGAATGTCCGTGCCGATTGGAAGGAAGTGTTCGGCGAGACCATCGAGCGGATCGACGGCGTCGCTATCATGACCGATACGGACGACACCGGCAGCCAGGCACGGGCCTTCTATGGCATGATCCGCTTTGTGTCTGGTCCGCCCGGCTGACTCCGGAACGCCCGAGGCTCGATAAGCCATTGGATAAAATGAGCCTAAACCCATATAAGAGGCAAAAGGGGAAAGGAAGATATCACCTTGGTCATCTCCCTTCCGATTGGTTCCCGATGGGGCCGTTGCCGTTCCTGGCGGAATTGACCGGCTTATGCACGTTGGCTTTGGCCGGAGCCGAAGGTCAACCGACAGAGCCCCCAAAGCACCACGGCGAATAGCAAGTGAGGCACCAGGGACGCTGGGATGAGCTTCCAACTAACTTGAAGCCCCAGGATTCCCCATCCGTTGATCGGGAAAAACACAATCAGAGCTAGGAGCCAGAGCCCTAAAGCCAACCGAAAGGCACTCCTCAAATCGTGGTGTCGCCGTCCTCCGGACAGATCCACAAAAATTACCGACCAGAAGGTTACATAGGCTACGTGGAAAAGCAGACCAATCAATAGGGGAACCCCGGTTCCCAGGAAGGCTTCCGCGAAGGCGAGACTGGGTGGTTTAGGCATCGGCGATAATCCGGCCAGGAAGGCCGGGATCATAACGGCGGACAGGATCAGGGCCGTTGCAATTCCGATTCCAATAGCTTGGAAGAAGGTTTTCGGCGAAAGCAGGGGGTTCAGCATACTATCTTCCTATAGAGCTTGCGCTTAACCGTTTTTCGGCTTTTCAGGGAGCCGTATCCAGGGTTACCAGCGCAACCTTCTCGGAGAAAGGGAGTGCTTTTCTTTAACGGACCGAAACATCGTTCCAAGAGAGCATAGGAATCGTTTTACGGCCTCGGTCAGTGATTCGTAACTTGGCATATTCAACGTGCAACTGCAACGGCGGTTAGCTTATCCGTGAAAGCCTCCAGGGGGGTCCGGTAGTCGAGACACTTACGCGAATACGCGAGATTGTATTGAACAGCCGCAGAGCGTCCTCCAATTTCTCTAGGTCCTAGGACGCGTCTGCAAATGCACAGCCAAAGCCAGATGGCCGCAATCGCCCCCCTCGTTCGGTGGTTTCGCCGCCCGCTTCTCGGAGCGGGGTCGCCAACCGCCGGAACGGCTTGAACCGGTTGACCAACCGCTCCACCCCATTGCGCTGCCGGTAGAGGGCGCGATCAAAGGGCCCCGTCCGGGTTTCATGGCGCTTGCGCGGAAGGGGGATGCGCCCATTATGCCGGTGGCGTAGGCCCGGATCGCGTCGCTGCTGTAACCCTTGTCGCTCCCCACGCGGCGCGGAAGATGGCGGGGTCGGGTCGCCCGCGTCCGGCCCGCTTGATCCGGCCGCCTGCGATCCGTGGCGGGCAAACCTGGGATTCGTGGCCCTGGCCGGCATGAGCCCGATCGCAAGCGGCTTACCGGCGCCCTCGGCCCGCAACCCCCAGAGGATGCCGTTGAGGAGCGTCCGGTAGCTGGGGGCCGGGCACCCGGTCTTGGGCTGCTCGGGCGGCAGCAACGGCTTCCGCCGCTCCCACTGGGCGTCGGTTAATTCGCCTCTTCTTCGCATCCTATAAAAACCGTAACGGGCTTAGAGGCGTTTGCAGACAGGCCCTA
>CAYVMM010000299.1:0-2018 GCA_964452535.1 uncultured Gammaproteobacteria bacterium
TACCCCTTCCTCGCCCGTGAGCCCGGGTCCGGGACCCGGTTGGCGGTGGAGCGCCTTTGCCGGAGGCACGGAGTGACCCTCAAGGTCCGTATGGAGCTTGGCAGCAATGAGGCGATCAAGCAGAGCGTCGCCGCTGGCATGGGGATCTCGGTACTGTCGCAGCATACGCTGGTGGGGACTCTAGTGGGGAGCTGCGGGGAGGTCGCGCTCCTTGACGTAGCGGGGTTCCCCATCGAGCGCCACTGGCACGTGGTCTACCCGGCTGGTAAGCAGCTTTCCGTCGCCGCTGGGAGCTTCCTGGACTACCTGCTAGAGGAGGGGGCACGGGTAGCTGGACCGGAATTTACGGAATCCCCTCAATCGCCGCAAGGGGATCGGTCACCCCCGGCCGCCGTTCCGGAGGGCGGCTAGCGAGGAGGGAGCGCGGCGTCCAACAGGTGCGCGCTGGGCAGCAAAAGCCAGTGCCAAGGGTTAGTAACCGTACGCCGTGACCTGATAGGTGCCAATGAGGCCTAGGATGTTCTCGGCCTCCCAGTCGACATGGGTGACGTCGTCAATATTGCCATGTTTTTTGACCGCCTCTAGGCTGCAGTTGCCCGTGGCTACCAAGAAAAGAATGCTCATACAGCTTGCTGTCCCCTTCTTGATCGCCTCTCCTTGATTGTTGGTTGCATTCACAGGCAGCTTGACGCCGGTATAAAGTCTGCCGACAGGGACAGACGTTGCGCATCCATTCAGCGTGAGCAGGGCGCCCACCGCCATGCCGAGTGCGAGAAGTTTCTTCATAGCAAGCTGCTCCTTTCCGGATTGAGCAGGGGGCTCCCCTTATCCAAATCGGTACCGACGGGTAAGGAAGCATCCCTGATGCATTATCCGGGCAAGCGAGATTGGGCCAAGTCGGCTTGCCTGCCCGTGTAGGCGTAGGCAGGCATCCACGATCGAAGTGATCACAAGGTCGTCGGCAAGGCCCATTTCACAGTTGGGTCCTCAGAGAGATCACCGGAGCGGTGACTTCGAAAGGGAAGGGGGGATCCCGAAGCCTCCTCCTCTTTACTGTCAGCGTCTAGAGCGTTTAGGCAAGCGTTGGAGGCGCGTCCTCGGAAGGATCCTCCTCGGAGTTATCCTTATTACTCCCAATTCGAGAGGGAGAGGGCCACTCGTTGCGCCATGCTCGACTTCGCCTTCGTCCGATTAGCCAGGACGAGGCCAAGCTGGGTCTCGGTTAATCGAGCCAAGCGGCTAGGTATTGGCAGATGCGGTGTTCCAGCCAATATTCTGCCCGCCAGGGCGCCTCGCCGGCAACAAAGCCGACATGGCCCCCCTGGTCGGAGAGCTCTAACCGCACCGGTTCGGCGAGCTCGCAGGGCTGCGGGATCGCCGCTGGCGTCATGAAGGGGTCATCGCGTGCGTGCAGGATCAAAGTGGGGAGGCGGATGGTGCGTAGGTAGGCGCGGCTGCTGGCGTGCGCATAGTAATCGTGGACATCCCGAAAGCCGTGCAGGGGGGCGGTGATGGCGTTATCAAAGGACCAGAAGTCGGTCAGCCGATCAATCTCGACGGCCCCGATCGGCAGCTCCATAAGGTCCTGCTTGGCCTGCAGCGAGTAGCGCATGTGACGCATCAGATGGGTCAGGTAGATGCGCGACAATCCCTTGCGGGTACGATTGGCGCACTCCGCTAGCTCGAAGGGCACCGAAACGGCCACGGCGGTTTGCAAGGGGACCGATTCGCCCTGCTCGCCCAGCCATTTGAGGAGCACATTGCCCCCCAAGGAATAGCCCACCACAGTCAATGCCGTCTGCGGCTCGCGCCGATGCAGTCGTCTCACTACCCAATCGAGGTCACCGGTCTCCCCAGAATGATAGCTCTGTGGCAGCCGGTTGGGTTCGCCCGAGCAGCTACGGAAGTGCATCACCACCCCACGCCAGCCACGACGCGCCAGGGCCGCCAGCAAACCTCGGGCGTAGTGCGAGCGGATCGAGCCCTCTAGTCCATGCAGGATCAGCACCAGGGGGCCG
>CAYVMM010000300.1:0-2000 GCA_964452535.1 uncultured Gammaproteobacteria bacterium
CGGCGAGATCGCCCCGGCCCTGGGCGAGGAGGCCGATCACCGTGCGCAGTTGGTCGACCAGGGAGTGGGGATACGATTGGGATCGCTGGGATCATCAAGTCGCTCATTGAGGAAATCAAAGAGGCCGGCCCGCTCCAGAACCTCGCAGACCAGAACCAAGCCGGCATCGCTACTCTGCTTAGCCTCCCGGGCCTCAGCGATCACGGAGCGCTTGAACGAGGGCCGAAAGCGCTCTCTACCTTGTCATCCATGGTGTGAGGCGCCCCCCCTTGCGGCTTGCACCTTTCATCCCCATGATCATAAAGAGTTAAAGCCTGATGCCCTAGCTATGTTTGGCTACCGTCGTGAATTAGGTGGCTGAACAATTTCTCAGCAAGGCACATTTGTTTAAAGCATTATATGGCTACTGGAAATTTAATGCTCGGATGCGGGGTATACCCAATAATTGCAAAATCTTCAAACCGATATTCTTCCATTCGGTTGTGACTCTGAAGGATTGTTAATTGGGGTAGGGGGGCGGGCTGTCTGGACAGTTGCTCTTCAACCCCCTCGATTTGGTTTAGATAGATATGCGCGTCTCCGATTGTGTGGATAAATTCATCGGCTACCATATTGAGCTGGTGGGCCATTAAATGGGTTAACAGGGCGTACTGAGGGCAGTTAAAGGCCGCACCCCCAACTGGCATATCAGCCGACCTTTGGAAGAGTAGTAGACTTAATCCCCGCTTCGGGATACCTGTTGCGTCCCAATCCTCTGTCCCTTCTATGGGTCCCTGACCCCTCTCAAGTAGGCTCTCCCTCTCCTTAAAGCTTAATAGTCTAGTATAGAATTGCATCAAAGTATGGCAGGGGGCTAAAGCCATCCGGCCTTCGGCAGCGTTTTCGTGAGGTTTTTTGCTCTCGTCGGGCAGGTCCGCTGGAGTCCAGGCGGAGACAACATGTCGCCGGCTATCGGGGTTTTCTCTTAGGTGCTCCATAACTTGTGCGATTTGATCGATGGGTTGATTGGGGCTTTTCCCCCGCCACTGGGCCCCATAGATGGGGCCCAGATTGCCCCATTGATCGGCCCAGGAATCCCAGATCTGGGCAGGTAATGTTTGGGTATTGGTCTCGCCCCTGAGGAACCAAAGCATTTCTTCAAAGAGTGCACGGTAATTAACCTTTCTAGTCGTTAAGAGAGGAAACCCTTCTTTAAGGTCGGAGCGGATCTGGGCTCCGAAAATACTTAAGGTTCCGGTTCCGGTGCGGTCATCCTTTTTGGTGCCTTCGGTAAGTATGCGTTGAAATAGGTCGAGATAAGGTTGCATTTCGATCTCCTTTGCCCGATCCAATATACTTTATTTGCATTCTTCCTAATCATTTAAGCAATCTCGTATAGAATATGGAGACTGAAAGGAGTCTTTTGCTGCTGTTCTCGCTAAAGTGAGGAGCCGCCAGCTCGGCGAGTCGGCGAGGTGACCGCGCTAGGGGGAGAAACGGTCGGTCCCTGATCCCGGGGATATACCACCCTGCACGTCCTTCCTAAATTGAAGTGAAGCAAAAAACACCCATAGCATCCAGTGAGCGAAGATATACTTGTCATCGGCCTTAGGAAGGAGCCGCTTCTCGGCGGCATAATACAGGAAACGAAGCTATTCAAGGGGGAATAATGCCAGCACTAAAGGATGAAATGTAGGACAAAGTGCTGAATACGATCCTAATCACCCTAATATGGTCCGAGGAACAACCGAAAGGCTAGTCCGCTGCTTAGGGGGATGACTTCAGCAATGAAAGCTCGCTGCTGCCTGGGGTAGGCAATCAGGCAGCTGCATCCACTCCGAGTAGAAAGCGCATGGTGCCTCTTTATTCCTGGCTTCTGAGGATGGCTTATTCTGAAGCTTTGCTGCCTTTACTCCCGGGGAGATTGGTCCGCCTCTGAGGGGTGGATAGATGCTGAGTGAGGAAGGCCTCCCACCCTTCTCGATAGCCCGGTTCGTCTTCGATATGGCTGGTATTGTGTC
>CAYVMM010000301.1:0-1990 GCA_964452535.1 uncultured Gammaproteobacteria bacterium
TCCCTCAGGGCCTCGGTGCCGTCCGCAAAGGTCTTGGAAACGCGCTCCAGCGTTAAGGAAGCCATCGGCAGTTGGCCCTTGTTACAACAGTTGCCCTTAAGGGAAACCCAAGTAGGGCCATGATGTCGTATTACCCCTTGATGGCGCTGGACGCCACGGCCCGCACGAACCAGCGCTGGAAAACGAGGAAGACGACCAAGACGGGGGCCACCATCATCACCCCGAAGGCGAGGATGTCCCCCCATTGCAAGGGGGGCAGGGTCCGGAAGCTAGCGATGGCCACCGGCAGGGGCCGTACGCGCTCGCCGCTGGTGACCAGCAAGGGCCAAAGGTACTGACCCCAATAGAACAGGAAGGTCAGCACCGCCACGGTGGCGAAGGCCGGCTTGGCATTGGGGGCCGCTACTCGGAAGAAGGTGCCTAGAAAGCCCGCCCCGTCCAGGCGGGCCGCTTCCTCCAGCTCCCAAGGCAAGGCCAGGAAGAAGACGTAGAAGAGGTAGACGAAGAAGGCATTGGCGAGGAAGGGCAGGATCTGGACCACATAGGTGTCCCGCCAGCCGAGCAGGGTTACCTGGTAGAACAGGGGGACAGCAATGGCTTCCAGAGGCAGGACGAGCAAGGCCAGAACCAGGGTCAAGACGAGCCGACGCCCCGGCCAGCGTAACCGGGCCAGGGCGTAGCCGGCCAGGCTATTGATCACCAGTCCACCGACCAGGATCGAGGCGGTAATGAGTACCGAATTGAACAGGAAGCGGGTGAACGCCACGCGTGCGAAGACATCGGCGTAATTGGTCAAGGTGGGCTGGTGGGCAACGAAGGCCGCCCAGCTCCCCATATCGGCTAAGACGCGCTCATCGGGCTTGAGACTGCCCACCACCATGAAGGCCACAGGGGCGATGTAGATCGCCGCAAAGGCAGCCAGAGCGAGATAGAGACCCCCAGCGAGGAGGAATCGGCGTCCTCGGCTCATCCGCCCCGCTCCCGGAGCAGGAGCCGATGGATGAGGGTCAAGGTCAGGACCGTCACGAAAAGAATAACGGTCATGGCCGCGCCCCGGGCGACTTCCTGGCGCTCGAAGACGGCCTTCACGGCCTCGTACATGATCGTGGTTGTGGCGTCGAGGGGGCCGCCTTGGGTCATGATCTGGATTTGGTCAAACAGGCGGAAGGCCAGGATGGTGGTCACCATGACCACAAAGGCCAGCGGATTGCGCAGCTGGGGAAGGGTGACGTGCCAAAATCGGCGAAGGGGGCCCGCCCCATCCACCCGTGCCGCCTCTTGGAGGGTCTCGGGGATGCCCTGGAGGGCGGCCAGGAGGATCACCATCTGGAAGCCCACCCCTTGCCAAATCGAGACCCCCATGATCGCCGGCAGGGCCCAATCGGGGTCGTGCAGGAAATTGACGGGCTTCCAGGCCCCCAAGGTTAGCGCCTGTAGGAGCGCATTGAGAGGGCCCTCCGGGCCGGGGCCGAGCAGGGGGATCCAGACCACCGCGACCAGGGCCATGGGGAAGACCACCGGCAAGAAGAACAGGGTCCGGAAAGCGGCCATCGCCGGCAGCCGCTGGTTGAGTGCTAGCGCCAGCAACAGTGCCAGCGCCGTTTGAAGAGGGACTACCACCACCGCGAAGAGGGCGTTGTTCCGAAGGGCCCACAAGAAGCTTGGATCGGAGAAGACCCGCTGGTATTGGGCCCATCCTTCCCATTCCAGGGGCAAGGGCGAGCCCAGGCGCAGATCGGTGAAGGAGAGCACCAGGGCCAGGATAAAGGGCAGCCCAACGAAGGCAAGCAGGAACAGGAGGGCTGGGAGGGCGAACACCCAGCCAGCGAGCTTCTCACTCCCCCAATCCAATCTCACGGGCCGCTCCGCTGGACTCGCCGCGCGGGATGGCCCTCGGGGAAGCGGTAACCCTCGTTGGCCCGGATGTCCGCGTCGATCTCCCGCGCTGCGCGATCCAGTACCTTAGTCACCGCCATCCCGTGGCGAATGT
>CAYVMM010000302.1:0-1967 GCA_964452535.1 uncultured Gammaproteobacteria bacterium
CTCGTCCAGGGGGGCCACCACCTCCGGCCGTTCGGGCCAGTACCGATCCGGACCATGCCAGGGCCGATCAGGACGCTCATCGCGATTGGCGCCCACGATCAACGGCCAGTCCGCGTTCGTTCGACGGAGAATGAGCAAGGTGCCCATGGGAGGTCAATTAGGCGAAGCGGAAGGGACGCCGATATTCTCCCTCAATCTTCATGCGACCATCGGCTTCGAAGCCCCGAATGAGCTCGTCGGTGGCCTCAATAACGCGGCGATTGCCATGCACTCGGGGAAGCTCACCGTTCCAAGCCTCGACTTCGTCGGGGTATTTCACCGAGAGATAAACAAGGGCCGAAAAGAATCGGCGCAGGTTCACGATCAAGTCAAAGGGCTCCTGGTCCCGAGAGAGGTCCAGGCTCTCGATGGCATCGAAGGTCACATTGAACGGCTCTTGGACCTCGGTTGGCACAAAGAGCTCGTCGTTCCAAAGCTGCATCCAATCGAACTGGGCGTTGCTCCAGTGAACGTGCGTGGCATATTCCTGGGCGCTGCCCACATGGATCTCGAACAGAGGGTCCAAGGCGTTGCCGAAACAGGCACGCAGCCAGCGCAGGATACGCTGACTATAGTCACCCCGCCCCCCTTCGACCAAATCCAAAGGATAGACCAGATCCTGGTTGGCAGGGTGGGATTTCACCCCAAGGAAGGTGAGCAGCTCCTCCACGGTTCCTGCCCCACCGGGATGGAGGCGACCACGGTGGGAAGCCCGGATAAAGGCCTCCATGCGTTTCTCCACATCCGGAAAGATGATCAGCTCGCTAACCAGGCCATTGGGGGCCTCCGCAGCGATGATCCCGCGCTCGCTGAAGCCGATGAAGTCCCGATGGATTCCACGCTTATCGTAGTCTTGCTTGCCGTAGGCTACCAACGCCCCTTTGAAGGGGGCCTTCATAACCCCCGGACCGCATCCGGTGATGAACTCCGTGCCATTCGCGAGGGCATCCCAGTAGCCGGTCTCTTTAGCGAAATCGTACTCCGCGTGCGAGATGGCGTGACCTCCCCACACGAAGCATCGGGGCCTCGGGGCTTGCTCCAGTAACGGGGTCCGGGCCACCATCGTGCGAACAAAGTGGGAGGAGGCTGCGGTCGTAGACTCCACCTCGGGAAAGGCCGGTCGCATAACCCAGTCCCGAACGGCCTGGGAAATCTGGCGTTTCTGCCGTTCGGGCAGGTCCCCGTTTAGCAGGGAGTCGGCCGGCAAGCCGGTACATTGCAAGGCGAGCCCGTGCTTGGTTACTCGGGGTGTAAGCGCCATGTCGGCAAACTTCTCGCGGAGCTCACGCTTGTCATCGTTATTCCCTCGGTGGATGTCGATGAGCGCAGCCACCGTCTCGCGCAACCCCGAATCGGCGTTTAGGATCCGCTCCTTAACCCGCTCCACGACCTTGCCGTGGAAGGCGTCGATCCCCAGCACATCCGGCCGGAGCTCCACCTCGAGGCTTTGGGTATTCTCATTCGCCAGGCGATTCATGATTTCTCTTGCTTGCCCCCTGAGCGCCAGCCCGAGGCATTGGATCATTCAACTGAGCAGTAAGCGCAGACTGCCGTCACCCAGCAGCTCCAGCCAGCCGTCCGGGGGAACCACCACCGTGGCGGCCTCATCCACCACCAAGGCGGGACCCTCCAACCGAGGCGGCAAATCGCCGCGGCGATACCGGGGTGTCTCCTGCCACTGCCCTTCGTGCCAAGCAGGAGCTGTGGCGTAAGGTTTGCCCTCGCCGGGGACTACTTTGGGCCAACCGATAGCGGGCGCAGTTCCCCCCGCTCGAACCCGCCAAGACACCGCCTCCACCGGATTATCGAAAACGGTGCGGCCAAAGAGCGCCGCATAGGCTGCCTCAAAACGCTCACGCAGGATGCCCGCATGGAGCGGGCCCTCGGGAAGTCGGGTCGGGACCTCGGTCCCCTGACCGGCATAGCGC
>CAYVMM010000303.1:0-1962 GCA_964452535.1 uncultured Gammaproteobacteria bacterium
GTCGAGGCCGGCGCTAACATGAGCAAGGGTGCCGACGATCCGGCCAAGTGGTTACCACCGAATGACCGCTATCGGTGCGAATACGTTGAGCAGTGGGTGGGCGTGAAGGCGAAATGGGGATTAGCGATGGATCCGAAAGAGCGAAAGGCCATTGATCGGGTCCAAGCGGGGTGCCCTTAACCCGGTATTACATCTCTTATGGCAGCCAAAGGATGAGATTCAAATGGCAGCCGATCTCGATTGCTCCGATTTTGAAACCCAAGTATTTGTATCGCCTAGCGATCCTCACAATTTAGATAGGGACGGGGATGGCATAGGTTGCGAGCATCTTCCTTCGGGATCGGGTGGGCCAAGCGATGATCCGGGTGATGAGCCCTCTAATGACCGATTCCCTTTGGCGAGCGATGACATAACGACAACAAGGATAGGCCAGCCGGTCACAATTGATGTCCTTGCTGACGATACCGACCCAAATAGTGAGTCCCTAATCCTTGAGGACATAGGCTCCTCCAAGCACGGTTTGACTGAAAAGACAGACAATGGCCAGATCCGTTTTACCCCAGAGGCAGGCTTCACCGGCGAGGCAGAGTTCACCTATACCGTAGCTAACGACCAAGGTGAGACTGCCAGAGGAAAAGTCACAGTCACCGTAGAAGAGTCGCCTTCCACACCGAGCCTGGGCAAACTAAACGCCAACCGTGCGGAGGGCGATTCTGGGACTACGCCATTCACTTTCGAAATCTTCCGTTTTGAGAACCTGACCCAAAACGTCACCGTAGACTGGGCTGTTGAGAGCGCTAGCCTTCCGGCAGTCGTAGATGGCCGCCTACCGGCCACTTCAGAGGACTTCCAAGGAAGCAAATTCCCGGAAGGCTCGGTCATCCTCAGAGAAGGACAACGGACCGCTACAATTACCATCCCGGTACGTGGCGATACGGAGCCGGAAACGGAGGGCTCCTTTGATACTGCCGATCTTTTTCAGGTGGTCCTTGAAGGGTTTCCCGCTGAGGCGACTGGTCGGATCCAAAACGACGATTCAGCCACTAATCACCCACCTCATCCCGTTTCTAATTCTGTAGAAACTCAGTCAGGGGAACCAGTTACCCTCGATGTTCTCGCCAACGACTCCGATCCAGACAACAATTCCCTCCAGCTCAAAAGCGTCGGGGGGACTGAGCATGGCACAACTGGGATTACCCAGGACGGCCAGGTGCGATTCACCCCCGCCGGGGACTTCACTGGGGAGGCCCAGTTTGATTACACGGTGGCTGATGGCCAGGGAGGGACCGCAACGGGCCAAGTTCAGGTAACGGTAAACCCCACCAATACTGAGCTTGGCGAGGAACACCCTGAGCTAATCAAGCTCTACATGGCCACCTTTGACCGCGCCCCCGACGCGGAAGGGATCAATTTCTGGGCCAATGAACTGGAAGAGGGCGCCAGCTTGCTGGACGTGGCCCGAAGTTTGTTTGCCTCCGAAGAAGCTCAGGAGCTGTACCCCAGCTCCTTGAGCACAGGTGTGCTGGTGGATCGGGTCTACGACAATCTGCTGGATCGTGAGCCCGATGCCGAGGGCCGGGCCTTCTGGGTCGACGAGCTTGATAGCGGAGCGGTTTCCCGGGCCGTCTTCGTAAAGACGGTGATCGACGGCGTCGAGGCCAACTCCACTCCTCAGGGCCAAGCGGACGCTGAGCTGCTCCAGCAGAAGACGGCAGTGGCCGAGGCATTCGTTAACCTCGAATTGAACAATGTGGCCAAGGCCCAAGAGGTCATTGAAGAATTGGAAGGTCCCAAGGGCAACGATCCCGACGATCCGACCGATGACGGTCGTCCCGCCGAGGCGGTTATCCAGGAGCTGAACGAGGCGTTTGCCGAAAACTCGCTCGCGAATGGGGCGATTGACAGAAGCAATGAGCCCCTAGAGGGCTCCGTTTCGGGTAACGCCTCAACCCTTGTGGGCGT
>CAYVMM010000304.1:0-410 GCA_964452535.1 uncultured Gammaproteobacteria bacterium
CGGAGTCTGCCCGATGGATGGACGCCGTTGGACGGAGGTGGATACCCGTCCGGATTTGGAGCAAGCGGACCAGCTGGTACGGGAAGGCGCTCTCACTGCGTGGCCGACAGCGGGAACTAGCGCTCGCTGACAGGAGCACAATGGCGAGGGGAGCGATGAGGTGAACGCAACCATCGAGAAGTTTGGCTATCCAGCGACCCTGGTGGCCGAATATCGCCACTGGGTAGTTTTGGCCCGGCCCAAGCAGGCCACTCTGGGAGCCCAAATTCTAGCCTCGCGCGAGGAGACTACGACCTTCGGGGCTCTGAGCTCGGCGGCCTTCCAAGAGCTCGCCGAAGCTGTCCCTCGACTGGAGCAGGCGACGAGTGCGGCCTTCGCCTGCGCCCGCATCAACTATCTGATGCTGATGA
>CAYVMM010000304.1:420-1953 GCA_964452535.1 uncultured Gammaproteobacteria bacterium
CCCATGTCCATTTCCATGTCCTGCCCCGGTATGGCGAGACACGGCAATTCGAAGGCTACTCCTTCGAGGATCCCGGGTGGCCGGGCCCTCCCCATCTCGGCGCGGGGGCCGAGTCGGAAGCAGGACTAATCCGGGCTGTCCGCGACCGATTGCGGGAGCACTGGCCCCCCACCGGAGCCTAAGGGGAAAGCCAAGCCGGTCCTTAGGGATCTCCTGCCTACGGCAGGGCCAAGGCAAGGAAGGCGGAAAGAACCACCGCCGGATTGCCCTATTCGGGAAGATGCGCTAATCTTGCCTAAAATGTGGGAATCGTTCTTATTTTCATATTTCAAACCGGCCTCATACGCTACCTTGAGGGACCCTGCATGCCATATTGCTTCCGCAGTAGGGTGACGCTGGCCACTAGCCTGCTTGCGGCCACCTTAACTGTTCCGTCGGCGACCCTGGCCACCGGAAAACAGGCGAAGCACCTGGCGGATTTCCAGAATCACATCGAGGCGTACACAGCCGATGTGCGTCAGCTGAGCCAGAAGCTGCACACCATCGCTGAGTGCTACAGCCAAGGCAAAGCGGTCGACGCCAAGGTCAAGGCCTTCGTGAAGGCTTGGCAATCGGTGAAGTACCACATGGCTGTCGAGAAGCGCGCCACACCTCTCTATCCGCCCATCTGGCAGGCAATCGGCACCTTGCAGAGGGCCGTGAAAAAGGATAAGGCCCCCGAGGTGGTGCGCGAGCGCTCCGAACGGATAGTCACTGCCCTCTACGAGGGCCTCGGAGGGGTCAAGCTCAAGGCCCATTTGGTGAAAGCCGAGGAGAGGGGCGAAGGAAATCATGGGGAGGTCAGCTCAGGCGGTCCAGAAGCGGCCTTCGAGGTCATTCGCAAGCGCTTTGACCGGGCCTTAGCGGCCTACAGCGAGGGCAACGCCGACAAGGCTCGGGCCATCATCCAAAAGGCCTACCTTGAGCGATTCGAGGGCCTGGAAGGCATGCTCATCGAGCAGGACCCCGAGCTGGTCACTCGCCTGGAGGAAGCCTTTAACGCTGAGCTGCCCGGGCTGATCGACAGTGGCGCACCGGTGAAGCGCGTACGCGGCAAAATCAAAGTCATGAAGGAATCCCTGGATCGAGCTGAGACCCTTTATCGGAAGGCGGACCGGGCTGAGGGCGAGGTTTTCTAGCGTGGACCGGCGAGCGTTCCTGATAGGCGCCTCGGCACTCGGTGCGCTCGGGATCAAGCGTGCCCTGGCCGGTTACGCCAACGGGGGCCAAGAAGCCCCGCCTGCCCTGTCGGCTGAGGATCTGCCCGAGCTTAAAGGCGATCTAACCGTCTACCTCGGGCGCGGCGAAGGCGGTCTCTACGCTCAGGTGATCGAGGCCATTCGCAAGCGCAACCCCGCACTCAATCTAACCGTTCGGCGCGGCCCCTCGTCGGGCTTGGCCAATACTCTAGTGGAAGAGGCTAATTACGGGGGAGCGCGTGCAGACCTGTTCTGGTCTATCGACGTCAGCTCCTTAGGCCGAGTAATCGACCAA
>CAYVMM010000305.1:0-1950 GCA_964452535.1 uncultured Gammaproteobacteria bacterium
ATGGGGCGAATTCCGGGTGTGGGCGGCTCTCGATTAATCGCGCTTCGATACCCATTGATTAATACCTGCTGCCGATTTGGGCCAAAATGACAAAGCCATATCAGGAACCCAACCTTTGAAGGGAACGATACAAAACGCATGCCTAACCACAAGGCTACTGATCAAGCCCTCTCAAGCCCTCTTATGGGGGAAAAGAAACGATGGAGCAGCTTAGGTGGGACCAACTATGTAAAATGGCCCGACAGGGGCTTGACGACCCCTCTCAGCCGGGATATCCGGCTAAAGAATGCAATCGGACCCGGAAACACCAATGACGCGTCGAGTCCTCCTGATTGCCTACCATTTTCCCCCAGTCCACGGCAGCAGCGGCCTTCAACGCACCCTGGGCTTCACCCGCCATCTATCAGAGTACGGGTGGGAGCCGGTAATCCTGAGTGTCCACTCAAGGGCCTATCCGCAGACCAGCGCGCATCAGATGGCCGACATCCCTGAAGGGCTAATCGTCCGCCGGACGCTCGCTTTGGACAGTGCCCGCCATCTAGCATTCAAAGGCATCTATCCCGGTTTGCTGGCCGTACCCGATCGCTGGTGGTCCTGGTGGCTGAGCGCCGTTCCGGCTGGGCTCCGGCTAATCCGGCAATGGCAACCAGCGATCATTTGGTCCACGGCCCCCATTGCTACCGCTCACTGGATCGCCCTAACGCTTCACCGTCTCTCGGGGCTCCCCTGGATAGCGGATATTCGGGACTTGCTAACCGAGCCCAACGAGCCCGAACATCCTGCGGCTTGGAAAGCCACCCGATGGATTGAGCGACGCACACTCGCTAGCAGCACGCGTACCGTGGTGGTCTCCCCCGGCCAGAGAGCCGCCTATCGGCGTCAATTCCCAGCGCTCGAGCCCTCAAGGATTCAAGTCATCCCCAATGGCTTCGAGGAAGCCCCATTTCGGGAAGCCGAGCAAAGGCCTCCCCCCAATCGACCCAGGGATCGACTCCTGCTCTTGCACAGCGGCGTCCTGTACCCAGACGGGCGCAATCCCGAAGCCTTGCTCCAGGCCCTAGCACAGCTGATCGAACAAGGGCGCCTAGGAAAGGAGGAACTGGCGATTCGCCTTCGAGCCCCTGGCTTCGAAGAGCGCTACGGACCCCGAATCCAAGAACTGGATCTGAGCGCAACAGTCAAGCTGATGCCCGCTTTGGATTATCGCGAAGGGCTAGCGGAGATGCTCGCAGCGGACGGGCTCCTCCTGCTCCAGGGAGCCGGCACAAGCACCGCCATCCCGGCCAAGCTCTACGAATATTTCCGTGCTCGGCGGCCCATCCTGGCCTTGACCGAGCCCGAGGGCGCTACCGCCACCGCCCTTCGAGAAGCCGGTTTTACCCGGATCGCCCCGTTGGAATCGGCTGACGCCATCGCCTCGGCATTCGAAGCCTTTATCCAGGACCTCCGTCACAACCAAGGCCATAGCTTGTCCCATAAAGCGGCCTCCAGGTATTCTAGATGGCATTGTTGTGCCCAACTTGCCGCCTTGTTCGACGAAGCCGTTTCCTAAACCCAACGCGCCGCAGTACAGCTTAGCATTGCTTTGTTAGCTACGTCCCAGAGCTGGGTAGGAGCCCGATTCCTCAGGCGAAGCAGGGTGCCCATCCCGGCCATTCGCCCCATAAATGGGGCTCCTACGAGGGCCATTAGCCCGCCGGTAATGAGGTCCCACCGTTGTAGGAGCTCGATTCATCGAGCGAACCGGTTCATTGGGCGAACAGAGCCGCCCACGCCCGGAATTCGCCCGATGAATCGGGCTCCTACGAGGGCCTAGGGTGTATCGAACAAGGCCGTATTAGGCCCCTTCCAAGTTTTTGGCGGCAGAGTATGTAAGTCCTTGTTCCAGGGGACATAGAAGAGGCACACAGTGTGAGCGAGAGCCAAAATGCAAGCCTCAGGAAGGCACAC
>CAYVMM010000306.1:0-1942 GCA_964452535.1 uncultured Gammaproteobacteria bacterium
AAGACGCTGCCGCCGTTCGGCACTGGGTCGAGAATGCCTTTGCCCCCTATTATGGCCGGGCTCACTTTATCGACGACAAGCTGATCGAAATGGCGGATGGGCGACAGCTAACCGGGGATCGGATCTTCCTCGCCACGGGCGCGCGTCCGGCCATTCCCCCGGTGCCCGACTTGGAAGCGGTCGGCTTCCTCACCAACGAGTCCATCGTCTTTGATCTGACCGAGCAGCCCGAGCATCTGATTATCCTCGGCGGCGGCTACATCGGCTGCGAATTCGCGCATTTCTTTGCCGCCTTAGGAACCCGAGTCACCCTCATCGACCGATCCGCGTGCTTAAGCGCCGAGGATGAGGATGTCCAAACCCTCTTTACCCAAGAGCTTAGCAAGCGGGTGGAGCTGCTGCTCCAGACGCAAGCGCAAAAGGCGGTAGCGCACAACGGTCAGCGTGGCTTCCTTGTCCGTACTCCGGAGGAAGAGCGCGCAGTGCTGGGCGATCAGATCCTGATCGCTACCGGCCGGCGCCCCAACAGCGACGGCCTCCAGCTCGATCAGACCGGTGTTGAAGTCGACGAGCGGGGGTTTGTGGTAGTCAACGACCAGTTACAGACGGCTCATCCAGCCATCTACGCCTACGGGGATCTCATCGACCAGGGCATGTTCAAGCACACCGCCAGCTACGAGGGCGAACTTGCTTATCGCAATGCCCAGGGTGCCTCGCGCACCGTGGGCTACCACGCCAATCCGCATGCCGTATTCACCGAGCCGCAAATCGGCTCCGTGGGGCTCACCGAGCGCGCGTGCCGGACGCAAGGGCGGGACTACACCGTCGCCAAGAAGGCCTACGCCGATTTCGCGAAAGGGAAGATCATCGGCGCACCGCCCGGGTTTGCGAAGCTTTTGGTGGAAAAAGGGAGCGATCGCATTTTGGGCTTCCATCTGATTGGCCCGCAAGCAGCCGAGCTGATCCACGAGGTGGTCGTGGCCATGAACGCCGACGCGGGGGCAGCCGACTTGGTGCGTCAAAGCATCCATGTGCACCCAACGCTTGCCGAGCTGGTCAAGCAGGTGTTCGATGCCACTGGTTAGGCTAACCCGCCCTCGATCGACTTCCGGTCGGACATCTTGCCTCTCGCCTAAACCGGCCTAGTAAGGCTGAAGAGCGACTGGGGGAGTGCCCAAAGGGCGGGCTCTCAGAACGGATCACCCATTACCGAGCCGCCCCCCGGGAAGAGTTTTGTTCCCTTTAGTATAACTGACTATCGGAGGAGCCCTTAGCGCGGGCGATTGGCAGCTTGCAGGCCAAGCTAAGTGATATTCCACGAGAGCAGCTGGATAAAGCATTGCTGGCAACGGAACGCGACTCCACAATCCCGGCGCCCGAAGGAATGCCGGGACATGCAAAGGAAGTCGCATAAACCCCCTTGAGACGATAGATGCCCTGACAAATACCGCGGAAGAACCGCGGGGATCCGTCATATAAAGGCACTGGACATAAAGGCATTGCGAGGGCCCACCAGGGCCCGAAGCAATCTCGTTGCAACACCGCTGGCGTCAGAAGGGGTAATTCCACCCGAGGCGCCCTCCCTGCGAGATCGCCTCGTCGGCTCCGCCTCCTCGCGATGACGGGGGACCTGCTCCAAGGAGCCTCGCCTTTTCAGGCACTCCCTCCAGTTGCTCCTCCTCCGTTACCGGGCCAGTTCCGGTGACTGGATTGATGTTCCCTTAGCGTTGGTATCAATCAGAACCTGGACCGTACTTCGCTGTAGGTCATTGCCATGATCTCATCAGTGCTGAGCCGGCCTTTGGCTGTTCCCCGGAGGCGGTTCACCGCGCGCTAGCCACGGTCTTCGCCTTCGGTCTCCTCGGCAGGCACTTCGGCTGCTGTTTTTTGAGTGGCAACCGCTTGTTTGAAAAGCGCGACAAGGTGCTCCTCAGCATCTTAA
>CAYVMM010000307.1:0-1937 GCA_964452535.1 uncultured Gammaproteobacteria bacterium
CAAGGCAGCCACCCGCCGAAACAGCAAAGGCTTCCCCGTGTTCTCCTTCCGCGGCTTGCTGGACAAGCTCCAGGGCGTACGGCGCACGACCCTGCGGGTCATCCGGGGCGATGCCGAAAGCCCCCTGCTGACTAAGACCACCGAGCCCGACGCCGTCCAAAAGGAGGCGCTGCGACGGGTAGGCGCTAAGCTGCAAACGGGGCTGTACCCAGACGAGTCCGGCGAGCCTTTTTTAAGGCGCTGATTCGCAAGGGAAAACATTTGGGCTCCGCGTGGAAGATCAGTCTAACAAAGCAGTACTAGGGACATGGAATCAAACGAAACGGTCGGACGCCGGATTCCTTTCAGCCCATAATTGGTTGGCTCGCTCAAGGTCCTCGGGGGTATCCACCCCAAGCCCCAGCCGATCCGAGGTCTCGATTACGCGAATGGGAACGCCGTTCTCTAAGGCTCGGAGCTGTTCGAGGCCCTCCTTCTGCTCGAGAGGACTCAGCGACCATTTCGTAAACGTCCGCAGGAAGCCAACCCGATAAGCGTAGACGCCAATATGGAGATGGAAGCTAACCGGAGGCTCAGAGGGGCCGGTTTCCCTTTTAAGTCCGGTCGCGGAATCCTTCCGGTCCTCCCCATGCCAAGGGATGGTCGCACGGGAAAAATAAAGGGCATCGCCCTGATAATTGGATACCACCTTGACAACATGGGGATCCCCTACTGGTGCCCCCTCCGTGGCCAAATGGGCAGCTGTGGCCATCAGCCTTCTCGGATCCTGCAAAAGGGCCGCAGCCACCTCATCCAGAAGGTTCGGCGGGAGGAAGGGCTCATCGCCTTGGCAATTAACGACGAGCTCCTCTTCCTCCAGCCCGAGTGCCCTTGTGGCTTGGGCAATGCGATCGGTCCCGCTGGCGCAATTGGGGTCGGTAAGGAGCACCTCTCCCTCATGCTCGCGGACGACAGAGGCTACTTCCTCGGCATCGGTGGCAACCACGATTCGGCTGGCGCTGCTGGCCCGGGCCTGTTCCAACACCCGAACCACTAAAGGGACGCCCTGGATCAGGCGCAAAGGCTTTGCCGGTAGGCGAGAAGCCTGGTAACGCGCTGGAATCAAGACAGTAAACGTCACCCGCCTTCCTCGCTCCCCTGCTCAAGGGAACGAGCCTCGTCCGGCAACATGACGGGAATGTCGTCCCGTATTGGATATTCCAGTTGGCACTTGGTACAGATCAAGCCAGTCTTTTCCCGGTTCAGCGTTATGTCGGCCTTACAGATAGGACACACAAGGATGTCAAGGAGCTTACGATCAAGCACGACGCTCTCCCTACAAAAGGTAAGGGCCTTTAGGATACACCCAAGGCGGGCTCCGACGGCAACTCTTGAAGTAGGGCCTCAATACCCGGCCAGAGGCGCGCCTTTATGCGCAGGAACCACCCACTAACGCCCACTTCAGCGAGCTTAACCGCGTCTTTTTCAGTGGTTACCAAAGGAGCGGAAATCGAGCCGGTCACTTCAGCCGGGCAATAGAGGTAATGATCCGGAAAAGGATTGGGCTCCACCATGGCCCCGAGTTTCCGCAAATCTGCGAAGAATCCGTCAGGGTGGGCTATACCGGCAACCGCATGGACCCGTCGACCGTTGAGCCATTCAAGAGGCCGGCGCTGGCTCCGCTCTTGGATTCCTTGCAATACCTCAGGGACGAGCGCCATCCGGAAATCCGGCACGATCCCGCTAACCGCTCCGGCCCCCTTAACTACCACCGCATCCGCTTCTTCGAGAGTGGCACGGGGCTCGCGCAAGGGCCCGGCCGGCAAGCACTGACCGTTACCGAACCCCTGCCTGCCGTCTACGACAACCAGAGTAAGATCCCGATGCAATCGGAGGTGCTGGAAGCCGTCGTCGGCCACGACACAATCCGCCCCCAGCACCTTCGCCTCGACGGGATC
>CAYVMM010000308.1:0-1934 GCA_964452535.1 uncultured Gammaproteobacteria bacterium
ATCTCATGCCATCGGGCACCCTCAAGCATCTCCCCGATGAGCGTATGGACGACTTGCGACACCGGGCGGAGGCGAATCACCGCAGCCTCAACAAGGAGGTAAGCCATCTCCTGCCTTCGGCCCTGGCAGGGCAGCCATCCGAGGCCGGGATCGAGGCATCCCGGCAGGATCCACGGCAGCAGACTTCAGCTTGGCGTCAGCTCGCGGGCCGCTGGCGCTCCGACCGACCGGTCGACGAGGCAGCCGCAGCCCTGTATGCCGCCCGCACCACCAGGCGGGACGGGGATCCGTGAAGCTCCGGGATAACGGACGCCTGCATCGAGATCCTGCGGGGTAATGGGACCGTAATCGACCGCCACGACGACATCACCGCGTGGAGCCTGTACCGGCCGTGGCTTCGGCGACGTTATCGGCGAGCCGGTGGACGACGTCCACGAATGGCTGACCCAGCGGCTGGCGGATCTGGGTATGGCGTCCGGCAAGGATCTGAGCCTCATCCAGCCCGAGGACTTAGCCTTCGAAAGCGTGCCCGAGCGCGAGCGCTTCGACCGGCACTATCCCCGCCGGCGCAACTGGGAGGGCATCGATGCGGTGGCCCATTACGAGCCGCACCGCAAACAGAGCACTGTGGAAAAGGTCGGTGGCCGGGGCACTACCGGCCCCCAGTGCTCGGAGCTGCCCCCTAGGGGGTCCAATACCACGATGACTCCCGGCTGGTGCCCGTGCGCTGAGCCCAGCCGGTCGCTCCATGCTAAGGTGGTTCAATGTGGCCAATATTCGATTCAGGGGATTCGATGAAACAGGAGGAATGGGAGCGATACCGGCGCCAAGGGCGCCATACCCTGGATTCCGCATGGCGGGACCAGAAGGAAGGGGATTTCGACTGGGCCTGCTTCAAAGCCCAGCAGGCGGCGGAAGTGACCCTGAAGGGGTTCCTTCGGGCCACCCAGTCCTTCGTCACCGGGCACTCGGTCCTCAAGCTGCTGGGATTTTGGTCCGAGATTCCCGACACCATCCAGGCATGCGCCCGGGATCTGGACAAGGTCTACATCCCCGCCCGTTATCCGGATGCCTATGACTGGGGCTCGCCCATGGACTACTTCGATGCCGGGGATGCCCAGACGTCGCTGGACTGCGCCGAACGGATCCTCGAATGGCTCGATGATCAGGCTGCCGGCTGAATCCTTGGACCGCAGCGAGCGCTTGAGCCGGGTAAAGGCGTACCTAGCCCACCTTCCCCTTACCAACTATCGGGCCGTGATCTTCGGGTCAGTAGCGCGGGGCGACTTCGTCGCCGAGAGCGATACGGACCTGCTGATCATCAGCGATGACCTGCCTGAAGACTTTGGGGAGCGGCTCGACCTCTTGTTCGATGCCCGCGGGTTCGTCCCAGAGATCGAGCCAGTGGGCTGGCGCTGGACCGACTGGATCCGGCGCCGGCAAGAAAAGGATCCCTTTCTCCCTGTCCTGCTCCAGGAAGGGCTCTGGATAGCATCAAAAAACGCTGCCACCCTTCCCGAGGGAGATAGGCAGGAGTGAGTGGGGGAAAAAGACTTAGGTCTTGACATGACAGTTCAAGCGGTCACTCATGATCCATGAGCCGCCTCCTCCGCATCGAATATCAAGGGGCTTAGTGCCCTGTGATGGACCGTGGCTGGACCCGTTAGGCGACGTTCCCCGGCGAGGCCGGGACCGAGGCCTGTCGGCGGTTTCGGCTAGCGGTTCACGCCTACTGCCTGATGCCCAACCACTACCCCCTCGCCGATGCCAAAAAGCTTACCCAGAGGAGAGATAGAAGCTGCCCTCAGAGCCATCTTTCCGGAACCGTGGCTCTTACCAACGAAGGGGGTCCCTATAATCGTCCTATTAAGCCAACCCGTCCGCTCTCAAGGAAAGCCCCCAAATGGTCGCTGCTCTGCTAACTAAACCCACAA
>CAYVMM010000309.1:0-1905 GCA_964452535.1 uncultured Gammaproteobacteria bacterium
GGGTCTGCGGCACCTCTCCGACCGGCACTGAAAACGAGGTGGCCCATTGGGCCTTCCAGCGCGCTGCCGATCCGGCTTTGACCGATGATATTGCCGCCAAGGGACGTCGCTTGGATGCCGCCGAGGTCGAAAAGCCCCTCGACGCCTACCGGGCGGAGGAGCTGGAACGGATGCGGCTCAACTTCTTCGGGTTCGATCCGAGTTACCACGTGGCTCGCTACAATTTTGTGCACAAAGTCCCTCACTCCCGGACCCCAATGTACCTGGCTCGCCATCGAAGCCTCCGTTACAGGAGCAAAGCGGCCTACCGGAACGGGACAGGTTGAAGGGTAGTCTGGCGAAGAAAATGGCCAGAAGCACGAGTGTCAGCGGTCCACTCGACGATAGGTACCCTACTGAACTAAAATACCAAGGGGAACGGAAGTTTTGCCATGAGACTCCGGGAGACTCCGGTCCGGTAACGGGATTGATGTTCCCTTAATCATTTATCTTTCCTTGGCCCAACCTTCAGGAAACCCGAGTGGCCGTCCGTCCCAATATCCTAGGAGAGGCCCCAGCCGAACTCTGGGGCGTTCCCTCGAGCAAGCGGCTCATCCGTCAGCTGAGGCACGCCGGTGCCAGCGACCCCCTAGGTCCCGACGAGGCGATATCCGCCGAGGACTCCGTTCTGGTGATCCGGGCGGATTACCTGTACGATCCGAGAGTCCTAGAAGCCCTCGTGGAGCACCCGGATACTGGCCTTTTATCCGGGGAGAGTCCGGACAGCGAGCCTTTGGCCCTCCATGTGCCGGCCGAGCGAGCGGCGGCGGCAGAGGCCGTCCTACAAGGGACCCAATCCCTCAAGACGTTGCCCGGATTCAAGCTGTACAGTCCGACGGCGATTGCGCCCAGCTACCAGGCCGAGCTTAGCAAGACTGAGGCCCCCTATGCCCTCCCCATCCGCCCGGAAACGCTCTCCCTTTTAGAAGCGCGCCTCTTCCACAGCGCCTATAAAGGGGTCACCGATCTAATAACCAAGTTCCTCTGGCCCTTGCCCTGCCGATGGGCCACTCGGGCGGCCATCCACCTTGGCCTCCGCCCCAACCAGATCACCGCCGCAGGCGCCATGCTCGCGGTGGCTGTGATCTTCCTGTTCGCTCAAGGCCTTTATGGCTGGGGGCTCGCCTTGGGCTGGATCATGACCTTCCTGGATACAGTCGACGGCAAGCTAGCGCGGGTGACAGCCCAGTCGAGCCGGTTCGGGGATATCCTTGACCATGGCCTGGATCTCGTGCATCCCCCGCTATGGTACATCGCCTGGGGGATTGGCCTTGGGACCTCCGGAGCCCTTATCCCCGGTTTGTCGCTGCCTTTGGCCTATGTGCTCATCCTCGTTGGCTACATCCTGGGACGGATTGCAGAGGGGATCTTCTCTTACTGGCTGGCACCGTTCCAAATCTTCTCCTGGCGCCCAGTGGATTCCTGGTTCCGGCTGATAGCCGCCCGGCGCAATCCTAACCTAATCCTGCTGACAGCCGGGCTCATCGGCGGGCATCCCGACTGGGGGTTGGCTGCCGTGACCGTCTGGACGGTGGCTTCCACGATCTTCCTCGGGTGGCGGCTGGTCAAGGCCATCCGCCACCGGCGGCAAGGCCCTCTGCGCTCATGGCTCGCTGAGATCCGGCCCGAAGCTGCCCCCACCGGGCTAACCCAGCGCCTTTTCGCCCATAGGCCAATAGCGGAGGCGGCCAATTAGAGACCAAGCCCCAAGGGGAACCAATCCCCGATTGTTGGGCTTGAGCCGGCCTTCCCCGGCCAGCGAGGAGAAGCTTGAACCCGATTAGTCGGTTTGCCCTCACCTTCTCTTCAGAGCGCTGGCGCCGACGTGTGAGCGGCTGGGTGGCCGCCGATTGGTTCCACCCGTTG
>CAYVMM010000310.1:0-1894 GCA_964452535.1 uncultured Gammaproteobacteria bacterium
GCCCTGGCCTATCCGGAGCATGGGGCTCCCAGAAGGACCCGGGCAAGGACGAGATCTTCGGGCGAGGTGATCTTGAGGTTGTCTGACCGACCAGGGACAACGTACACAGGGTAACCGGCCGCCTCCATGACGGCGGCCTCATCGGTAGCTGTTTGGCCGCGCTGCCACGCCTGCTCCAGGGCCACCACGAGCGCCTCATAGGGGAACACCTGAGGGGTCTGGGCCCGCCACAGCCGGGAGCGATCCACCGTAGCCTCAATTCGCTCTGCCTCGTCCACCCGCTTGAGGGTATCGGCCACCGGCACACCGAGGATGCTCGCCTGCCCCTTTTCCGCTGCCCCAATGACCGTGTCGATCTCGGCATTCCTCAGACAAGGGCGAACGGCATCGTGGATTAAGACCCAATCCTCCGGGGCTAGCGAACCGAGCGCTGCCACTCCTCGCCTAACCGACTCTTGCCGGTCGGTGCCGCCCGTAGCTTCGGGAAGGAGTCGGGATAATCCCTCCAATTGGCGACGGACTTCCGGCCAATAAGGATCTTCCGCCCGCACAACAGGGAGGACAGCATGGATGCGGGGGTGTTCGGCCAAGCGTCGAAGCGCATGCGCCAGTATGCTTTGCCCCGCCACCTCCAAATATTGCTTGGGGCACTTGCTCCCCATGCGCTCCCCGATCCCCGCCGCAGGGACTACAGCCCAAACTCGACCTAGCTGCTTGCTCACCAAGCGATTGTCCTCTGTGATTGAGGTAAGGAGGCGGCGCCAATCCCTGTCTGCAGGGGCCGAGGCCCCGATTGTGCCGCCCGCACTCATATTGGAAAATAGGGCCCCTTTAGGACCGGGGCCTTTTGCCTCGGTCTGGACCCTGCAGGCCCGATAAGTCTAAGCCAATGTCTAGGGACAGCACGATCGATCTTCCTCTTCCCCGCACTGGCGAGCACGTCACTTGGGGCAACCTCCAGGGCAGCGCCCCGGCCCTCGCCCTGGCTTCGGCGGCCCAATCCTCTGAGCGCCCCCTTTTGATCGTATGCACCGATGTGCCCCAGATGCATCGGCTAGTGGATGAGCTGCGTTTCTACGGGGACGAAGCCCTCGGCGCCCACCTCGGGCTCTTCCCTCACGGTGAAACGCTCCCCTATGATGCCTTCGCACCCCATCCTGAGGTAATAAGCCAACGCCTGACTACCCTCTACCGGCTCTTGTCTGGGGCCTGGGGGGTCTATCTAACCCCTTGGGCTGCCCTATCCCAGCTACTGCCTCCTCCCGAATTCCTCGAGCGATTTGCCGTCTGGATCCAGATCGGACAGAAACTGGATCTGGCGGCATTCCGAGAGCGGCTCGACCGAGCGGGCTACCAGGAGGTTGCGCAGGTCACCGAGCCGGGAGAGTTCGCAGTCCGGGGCAACCTAGTGGATCTCTATCCGGCCGGTAGCCAGCAACCGGTCCGAATCGATCTCTTTGACGATGAGATCGACAGCCTTCGTTATTTTGATCCAGAGAACCAGCTTACCACCGGTCAGGTCGAGGAGATTCGCCTCTTACCGGCCCGGGAGGTGCCTCTCGACCAAGAAGGGATCCAGCGGTTTCGATCCGCTTTCCGAGCCCGCTTCGAGGGCGATCCTCACAACATCCCCATCTATCGGGATGTCTCTCAGGGTCTGGCCCCTGGCGGGATCGAGTATTACTTGCCGCTGTTCTTCCAGCGCACCGTTACCCTGCTGGACTATCTCCCCGAAGAAACGGTTTTGGCCCTACCGGCCGGGCGGGAGACAGCGGCCGAGGAATGGGACCGGGAGGTTCGGGAACGCTATGCCATCCGCTCCCGTGACCCCTTGCGACCGGTACTGCCGCCGGAGGAGCTATTCCTCGATCGCCTCCGCGTGGAGGAGCGCCTG
>CAYVMM010000311.1:0-1874 GCA_964452535.1 uncultured Gammaproteobacteria bacterium
GACACAATACCAGCCATATCGAAGACGAACCGGGCTATCGAGAAGGGTGGGAGGCTTTCCTTGCTCAGCACCTCTCGACACCGCCCCCGAAGGAGAGCCAACTCTTTCGGCAGTAAAGGCCAGGAAAGCAGCGGGATAGGCCATCCTAAGGAATGGAGGAGGAAGCAGAGCGATGCGGAACTATCTCGACCTACTGGCCCATGTACGGCAAAGGGGGATAGCCAAATCGGACCGAACCGGGGTTGGGACCCTTTCCGCCTTCGGGGCGCAGCTCCGTTTCGATCTCCCAAGCGGGTTCCCTGCAGTAACCACTAAGCAGCTCTTCTTCCGAGGGGTCAAGGAAGAGCTGCTGTGGTTCCTCCGAGGCTCCACCAATGCCCGGGAGCTTCAAGAGAAGGCGGTCCATATCTGGGATGAGTGGGCCGACCCGAACGGCGAGCTCGGCCCTCTCTACGGCTGCCAGTGGCGCTCCTGGCCTGCCCCAGATGGCCGCTACATCGACCAGATGGCCGAGGTGCTGGGCAGCCTCCAGCGCGACCCCGACAGCCGCCGCCACTTGGTCTCCGCGTGGAATGTCGCCGATCTCGACCGCATGGCTTTAGCCCCCTGCCATGTCCTGTTCCAATTCTACGTTGCGGGGGACCGGCTCTCCTGCCAACTCTACCAGCGCTCGGCGGACCTTTTCCTGGGCCTGCCGTTTAATATCGCCTCCTACGCCTTACTGACCCACATGGTAGCCCACGTCCTCGGCTATTCCCCCGGAGAGCTCATCCACACGCTAGGCGACACCCACATCTATCAGAGCCACTTGGCAGCTGTGGACGAGCAGCTCACGCGCACCCCCTTCCCCTTGCCGAGGCTTTGGCTAAGCCCTCAGGTCAACGACCTTTTCGCCTTTTCCGCCGAGGACATCACCCTTGAAGGCTACCGGAGCTACGACCGAATTCCAGCCCCTGTGGCGGTATAATCGTAATGAGCGCCCTCCTTGGAAGCAACCGAGCCCATCGCCTTTGTGGGTTGAAAGGCCGCTAGGCAGGATCCAAGTAGGAAGAAGAAGGTATGACAAGCCCTGACCCGTCTTTTGCTGAGGGAGGAAATCGAAGATGGCCGATCTCAATGTTCCCGGATTGGACCGGACAGTCCAAGAAACCGATAAGTGGCTGAAGGAGATTGGGGCCAGTATGGGGGTGGAGGAGCGCCGGATTGCCTATCACGCCCTGCGGGGAGTGCTCTTCGCAATACGGGATCGCCTGGAACCCAACGAAACCTTCCATCTGGCTGCCCAGCTCCCCCTACTCGTGCGCGGGATCTTTTTCGAAGGCTACAAGCCCGCCGGCAAGCCGGAAAAATTCCGTCACCGGCAAGAGTTCCTGGAACGAGTCAACCGGGAGCTGGAATCGGTAGGCTATGGCGAGGCTGAAACCGCTGCCCACGCTGTCCTTGATCTCCTGAATCGTCGGATAACCGAAGGGGAGATGGAGGAAGTACGCCACATGCTCCCCGAGGAGATCCGGGAGCTCTGGCCTTGAGGGGGGGAGAGTGCACGGCCGGCGAGGAGGTCTTCCCCTTGCCGACTCCCCTGCAAGGTTGCGTCCAATCTTTTGGGGCGGAAATTCCCTCTGCCCCCTGCCCGAGAGATCCTCAAGGGCCTTTCTTCGGAGATTGCCATGATCCCCCCTTCCCATTCCCTGGAACGCCTAGGCCAGCGTCTCCGCTACGAGGGAGGAAAATTTGCCTTCGAGGCAACCCGTCTACAGCTACCCAACGGAACCGAAGGAGAGTTCGAGGCCATTCGTCACCCTGGCGGGGCCATGGCCGTTCCCCTCACCCGGGACGGGCGCTACATTCTGGTAGAGCAATATCGATTCGCCCTC
>CAYVMM010000312.1:0-1864 GCA_964452535.1 uncultured Gammaproteobacteria bacterium
CCGGGCCCTTCGAAGGCCGCTGAGAAACCCGCCGGGTCCAAGAGCTCGCCTTCGTCTAGCAGCACCGCCTGATAGCCTCTGTCTGCGGCCGCGATTCGGCCTTGGGCCGCCTCGGGGGTGCCCACAGCCTCCACCCCCAGCCCCCAAAGCCCGCACCACTGCTCAAGGGTCCGGATCAGAGGGGCGTCTTGGCTTACCAATAAAACACGCCCTTCATTGACCAGCTGGGGAAAGACCTCTTCACTCTGCGGCGTACTCAGGGGAAGCATAACCGTAAACAAGGTGCCGATAGCCGGAATGCTTTCCACCTCAATGGATCCCCCCATACGCTCGACAAGCTGTTTAGAAACAGCAATACCCAAGCCGGTACCGCCATAGCGGCGAGTAATGCTTTCATCAGCCTGTGTAAATGCCTCGAAAACCCGCTGCTGATCAGTCTCCTCCATGCCGATGCCCGAGTCCACCACTTCCATCCGGAGCCAAAACCCCTCCTCGCCCTCGGCCACCTTCTCCACCCGAAGCCCCACCCACCCCTTTTCGGTAAATTTGATGCCGTTATTGATCAAATTAACCAATATCTGGCGGATTCGCACCTCGTCGCCGTAGAGCCGATACGGGATATGGGGATCGATGTGCAGCTTGAGGGTCAGGCCCTTGCTCTCGGCCTGGTGAGAAAGGAGATCCACGGTCCCTTTGACGGTGGCATAGAAATCGAAGTCGACGGACCGGATATTGCTCTGGCCCGCCTCGATTGTGGAAAGATCCAGGACATTCTCTAGGAGCTCGAGGAGGGCCTTGGCCGAGCGATGGATGGTATCGGTAAAATGGCGCTGCATGGGGGTCAAAGCGGTATCCCTGAGCAGCCCGATCATGCCGATGACCCCATTCATCGGTGTCCGGAGCTCATGGCTCATATTGGCCAGGAACTGGGTCTTAGCCTGATTCGCCGCCTCCGCCTCAGCGCGGGCCCGCTCCAGCTTTTGAAGGAGGACCATAAAATACAAAGGAAGCACAACCAGACCGAACAAAAGCCCGTAACCGAGCCTGTAATTGGCTTGCCAATAAAGATTCAACTGAATGACAAGAGAGAAGCCCAATACGGAGAGCGCCATGCAAAACAATAAGTAGCCCCGACCGTATCGGAGCCCGCTCCCAATTGTCACCCAGAGATAAAGGATATATAAGGGAGCAGTAGGAGGACCATACAACATCATCAATCCCGATATGGTCCCCAGATCTGCGATATGGGCTAGCAACCTCCTTATAGTCACCCTGCTCGGATCCCAAATGATCCATAAAAGAATCAATATGGAAAAAACGATAAACAGCCCCATGGCAAAAACAGCCCCAAACATGGGGGCAATAGCGCCATACCTCCATAGAGAATAAATGCCCAAATAGATCAGAAAGACACTGGCAACCCCTAGCCGGACGATCGCTTGCTCCGGTTCGGAATCGGGGGATTGTTTAAGCCGACTCATCCACTGCATTACCAATCGGCTCCGGCAGGTTCTTGGATTCGGTCACCAGCCAGCCTGATTAATAGCGACTCATTCCATAGCCACTGGGACTCTCGGGTAACCGAAAGGGCACAGGGTACCTCTCCACTAGCCCACTCGAAACAATGCAAATAATGCGCCCATTCCGGATGACTGCTTCCCTATTCAAGATTTAAGGATCAGCCTCGCCTCCCACAGCGAATACGTTGTCAATGATCCTGACACGAGCTGGGGGGAAAGCGCCGTTTGGCTTGTTGACAGGAATGGGGCTATTTTGGGGTAAGAAGGGGGACTAACCAGTTACCGTCAAGCTAAGGCGGTGACCATACTGAGCATACTTCTCAGAGGATGTCCGGGACCCGCTT
>CAYVMM010000313.1:0-1857 GCA_964452535.1 uncultured Gammaproteobacteria bacterium
TCCCTGCAGGTAGGGGAGATACTGGGCCTGCGGGCAACGCCGGGCCAGGATAGCCGCGAGCTGCGCCTCGCTCGTGCGCACCGGATTGGCCCAAACCACCTTAGGCAGCGGGCGGCCCGCGGCCGCCAGGAAGGCCTGGGAATCGTCGACGAGCGAGATGTAGCGGCGAAGGTTCTCCATGCGCATCCTCAAAGGGAGGTTCCCGTAAGTTACCAAGGGGAGCGTTAATTGTGTCAGAGGGCGCCTACAATGACGCAATGACAGGACAGCCATTGCAGGATGAAGAGGGGGTACCATGGTGGGCGATCATCCGAGGAATCGGGTCCCTTCAGAGGGGGGTCCAACCACAAGGCCGGTCGATCAGCTCCGGTGCCTGCTCCCGCTGGCCAAGTGTTGGTACAAATGCGCATAGCGCTTTCCCATAACCCAACCGGTGAACAGGGTCTCGTAACGCTGCCGTGCCCCCCTGCCCAGCTGCTCCGCCAGTTCCGGCTCCCAGGCGAGTCGTTGCATGGCTTCCCGGAGGCGACGGGAATCCGCCGGTGGTACCACGAACCCGGATTCGCCGTCCCGATTAACGAAGCTTGTCCCGGTGCCAATCTCGGTGGAAATCAGGGGCCGTCCCTGCATAGCGCCCTCGACAAGGGTCACACCGTAGGCCTCCGAGCGGAGATAAGAAGGGAAAACCACCCCGCGCGCTAGTTGGAAAAGGGCTAGCTTTTCCGTGTCATCGACCGCCCCGAAGAAATGGACATTGGTCAGCTCGAGCTGGCACGCTCGCCTTCTCAATTCCCCTTCCACAGGGCCCGAGCCCACAATCACCACCGGCAGATCCGTGCCCCGCACCGCCTCAAGCAGGATGTGCAAGCCCTTGTAGTAGCGCAGGACTCCTACGAACAAAAAGAAGCCCTCGCCCGCCTTCCGGCGGATCGCTGCCACCTTCTGAGGTGTGGGCTGGGGGAGGGAGGCCTCCTCCACGCCGATGGGGATGATCTCGATCCTTTCCGCATACCGACTTAGGATCGGGCTGGAGGCAAAATAATTGGGAGAGGTGGCGACAATGGCCTGAACCGCTTTCAGGAAGCGGTTCATAATCGGCCGGTAGAGGGGGATAAGCCATTTCTGGCGGACGATGTCCGAATGATAGGTCACGAGGATCGGGCGGTCGGGACGCGTGCCGAGCTGGAGCAGGTCGCCCATGGGCCAGGGGAAGTGGTAGTGGATCACATCGGCCCAATGGGCCATCTTGCGGAAACCGCGCCACGCTCGGATGGAGAGGTCGCAGGAGGCCAGCTGCACGGTCCGGGGAAAGCGGTGGATTTGGGCTTCTTCCCGAACCAACACGGATGGTTCGGGTTGAGGGCTCAAGGCAAAGATCCGGGATTCGATATCAAAGGCTTGGGTATTGCGGCTAATCTGGCGAATGACCTCCTCGAGGCCACCGTGGGTGTCCGGCAGATAGCTCTTGTAGACGTGGAGGATGCGCATCGCCTCGGGATAGGGCCACGGTTTTTGGGGGAGGCGTTGTCAAAGGCAGTGCGAACAGGACTCGCATGGAAAGGGATCACTATCTTATCGTGTCCTCCGTCTCCTTCCAAGGCAATGAGCGCTATTAAGGGGAATATCAATCCAGTCACCGGCATTTCATGGCCAAACGTTCGTTCTTCTTAGTAGCTAGGCTCCGGGGGAGGGGTGACGGCCCTCGTTCTTGAGAGGTTGCCATGACAAGTGGGTCCGCTACGATCGGGAATGGGTGGGTTAGCGTCGTCCGGCTACGTTATGGGCTCTTTCTCTGTGGACTGCTGATGAGTGCCTTGCCGCTTGTGGGGGCCTGGGCAGCCGATCCGCCCGCCTTCC
>CAYVMM010000314.1:0-1851 GCA_964452535.1 uncultured Gammaproteobacteria bacterium
GTCGGAAATTTCCGGCCGTAACACCCCTTGAACCGTCAGATGGCCATGGAGCTGCGGCCCACCCGAATTTCGGCCATCTTGCGGCAGCAGCTTGACGGACTCCAACCGATGCTCCAAGCGTTCCTCTGTGCGCCCGGATAAAAGAGGGGTCCAATCGCCATACAGCGCCAAGCCAGCCATGGCCGTCCCATGCCCGTCCTGGTCATCCGCACCCCATCCCGGTTCCACGGAATGCAAATCCTCCGCGGCAACCACAGGCTGTAGGAGGGGATGGCCGCGATTCACCCCCGTATCCAGGACGCAAGCGTAAGGGGTCTCTTGATGCTCGGGTGGGCATTGAACACGTTCCTGGGCTTCTTTCACCCATTCCGGTTGTTCGTCAGGAGGAAGGGAATCAAAGAACTCCGCCGTTTCCTTGGCTCGGCGCAGCTCAGCAATGTGGTTAATAACCTGCATGGATTGCCGCAACCGTGCCGCCGAAGCATGGACAAGCAGCACGGTTCGCTCCGGGAATTCCAGGCTCCCGGGTGCAACCCGCATATTTAATTCTTGGGCTAATTCACGGAAAGCGTCACGGGTAGCTGCCCTGTTTTTGCGGATAGGCAGCCAGGCTTCCCACCAAATGGGCTCTTCTTCAGATTCCGGAAAGGCATTGGGATCATCGGTCCATAGGGACCAAAGGCTCGCTTTGCGGATTTCGCGTATAGCGTCGATCAATTTCCGATGATCCGCCGCCCTCCCGTTTTTATCCGTTTTTCCCCTTAGGTAATCATCGATCCGGCGTTCGAACTGCTCCAGCTTGCCGTCCGGCACAAAGACGGTGGCATAAGTAATGCCGTATTCGTAACGCACATTGAGCAGCTCAATGCCCGACTATTCCCGCGCCAGGCTCTCTACCGCCAGCTCTATGTCGGGGAAGCTCTCGAACTCGATTTGGATGCCGAGCCCCTCTTCCAGGCCCGCCTCCTCCTGGGCCCGCCGGACCTGTTCGGCATCGTTATGAAGCTCCTGAACCTGCTCCCGCAGCCCACCCCCATGGCTTTCCCGATCTCGCTCTGGCACGGGGGGGCTTTGTCCCTGCCCTGGAGGCTGAAACGGCTCCCTTTGGAGCCATCCTTGGAGAAGGAAATGCGGCTTTTGACCGTTGTCGGACTCTGCCATGGGCGACCATTACCGCTTGTTTAGGAGCTTCTTCCCGGATCCGCGGGTCGCAACTTCGCCGCCACCTCGCGCCGCTCCCGCAGCATGCCTTCGATTTGTTGTTGGGTAATCAAGTCACGGTCTTGGATCAGTGCTTCCTTCAGCACTTCGTTCGCCGCCCGGGTGAGGTCGGCATAACTTAGACCTTCAGCTAGCTCGGCCAAGTCTTCCCAAGAAACATCGCTTTCCGCTTTAGATTTCAGCCGGGACTGAAGAAGGGCCGCAATCTGTTCAGTGCGCGGCAGGCCATAGTGGAGGACATCATCAAAGCGGCGGAATAACGCGTAATCCAGGATTTCCGGGTGATTGGTCGCCGCGACGATCAGGCTATGGGATTGGTCCTGCTCGATCATCTGCAGGAAGCTAGTCAAGATGCGCCGCATTTCCCCAACATCATTGGATAGCCCCCGTTGGGAGCCAATGGCGTCAAACTCGTCGAAGAAATAGACCCCCCGAGTGTTACCCGTATTATCGAAAACCTGGCGCAACTTGGAAGCCGTTTCCCCCATGTACTTGGTAATGAGGCCATCCAAGCGTACCTGCATGAGTGGAAGGCCCAGCTCCCCCGCCAGCACCGCCCCCGTCATGCTCTTTCCGGTCCCCGGCGGCCCCACCAGCAAAAGCTTCCGCCGCGGCGAAAGGCCATGCTCC
>CAYVMM010000315.1:0-1839 GCA_964452535.1 uncultured Gammaproteobacteria bacterium
CCACTGGCAGCAGTGGCGATGGCAGCTGGTCTATCAGCTGGAGCGTCTCGGTCACCGCCATCCGGAGGTGAGAGCGCAACTGCGCTACCTCCGGGACCTGATCTTGGATCCGGGGGCCCAAGCGGGCCAGCCGGTGCTCGACTGGCTCCAGGTACCCACCCGCTGGGCCGAGTTCTTGACACGCGAGGAGGAGTGACATGGCTTTCGAGGCGCCGCGAAAAGAGGAGATCCAGCGATTTATAGCCGACGAGCGAGCAGCCCCGGAGATGGTGGCGTGCGCGGAACGCTTGGGGAGTTATCTGCAGCAGCAGAATGTAACCTCCAGTCAAATACGCAACGCCTATGGGAACTTAAAGAAACTGGAAATGAACGGCTGGGGCCCACAGACGCAAAGGCACCTAGTCCTGCTCAAGCCACGGCTCGCCTACGCGGCCGGCCGGCACGGCGGGGGCCTTAAGGACCTCAAACAAGTACTGGAGCGGGCCATCGATGCGGTTTGTGATCAAGACAGCTTCGCTCGGTTCTGCCAGTTCTTCGAGGCCATCCTGGCCTATCACAAAGCGTACGGGGGTAGAAACTAATGACCTCGATCCCGCGACTCGAGTCTAAGGTCTTTATTCAGGGCACGATTACAACTGAGACTGGGCTTCACATCGGAGGCAACTCGGTGGGCATGGCCATCGGCGGGGCGGATTCCGTGGTCGTGCGCAATCCCCGTGACAACCTCCCTTATATTCCTGGCTCTTCTCTGCGCGGCAAGATGCGCTCGCTGCTGGAGCGGGTGCGTGGAGATGAGCGGGTTAATTCTGACGGGGAAGGCGGTTTCTCAATGGGGGAGAAAAACGAGGCACTTGCCGGCCAGGACCCCAACACGCTCCTCGGGCAGCTCTTCGGGGTCGCAGCCGAGCAAGAGGCCAAGGGCCCATCCCGCCTCATCGTGCGAGATGCCCCGCTGTTGGAAGAAAGCCGCAGCGAACTGGAGAGCGCCCCCAACACCGACATGCCCCTGAGCGAGGTCAAGACCGAGGTCTGGATCGACCGGATCACCTCGGAAGCCAATCCACGCCAGATCGAGCGGGTCCCTGCCGGTGCCCACTTTGGATTCGAGCTGATCCTGAGTGTGTTGGAAGGGGATGACCAAGACCGCCTGCTACGTTTGATCTGGGAAGGGCTCCAGCTGGTGGAGGCCGACACGTTGGGCGGTAACGGCTCCCGAGGTTACGGCCAAGTCAAATTCGTGATCAAGGCACTCAAGAGGCGCCACGCCGCCGATTATCGGGAGGGGCGGTTGGCCCATTCGCTGGATATAGAGGCGATCCCGCCGGGACTCCAGAGCCTCGGGGACCAGAGATAAGAGGCTGGCTATGCACTGCTACAAGCTGCGGTTCACCACCCCCTTCCACGTGGACAGTCGAGGTACCGGATTCTACGAGCGGTCCGAGACCTTTATCCACTCAGACACGCTAAGCGCCGCAGTGCTGTCCGCTTGGGTCCTCCTGGATCCCAATGGGGCAACCGAACGAGCTGCCGCACCACCTTACCTACTTAGCTCAGCTTTCCCTTACTACCGTGACCTCTATTTTCTGCCCCGGCCGGTCAGCAGCACCGCGGTGAGCCTCCCCGAGGCCTGTGTGAAGGAGCACAAGAGCCTAAAGAAGATCCAGTGGCTCTCTGCAGGGCTCTGGCGCCAGGTGGCCGCTGGTCAAACGCTAGATGACCCCAACATGTTTGTGCACTGGCAGGAGATATTCGCCTGCTCTCCGCAAGAGGCGGGAGACCGTCTCAGCGGCAGGTTGTGGGTGGAGGAGGAGCGTCCCCGGCTTGCGGTGGAGCGGGGGC
>CAYVMM010000316.1:0-1825 GCA_964452535.1 uncultured Gammaproteobacteria bacterium
TGTCATTGCGAGCCCTCACAGAGGGCGAAGCAATCTCGTTGGACCACTCCCGACGCCAGAAGACCCCCTTCTCGCAGTTGTGCCATGCACCACGAGATCGCGTCGTCGGCTACGCCTCCTCGCGATGACAGACTCTCTATTGTCATTGCGAGGGCCCACCGGGCCCGAAGCAATCTCGTTGGAACACCACCGGCGTCAGAAGTGCTCGGTTCCACCAGTAATGAGTTCCCTACGAGATCGCTTCGCCGGCGCTCGCGATAACAGAACAGAAGAGAGGCTGGTATTTTGATTTAGGCAGATAGGTGATAGCAGCGAACCAGTGCATCTGAGCGGAGTTCAAGCCTTAGGGACTACCCAACTCAGATCCCAGTAAACAGAAAATCCAACGCCGCGATGACAGTTTCCCGTTCCGCGGCCAGAGATTGCACCTCGTTACCGAGATTGCGGCGGGAGATCCCGGCCAGTTCGGCCGTGGAGAGGATGACGTACTGCTCTTCGACGACGAACCGGGGGTGGAGCTCCGCCACCGGCTTGCCGAAACGGTCTTCTCGCACCAACGGGGCAACCACCACCGTGGCCAATTCGTCCAGGAGTTCGCTTTGCAAGGTCAGGAGATAGGGCGCCCAAGGGGCGGTTTCGGGATTTGGGTTGCGGTAGACGGTAAATTGGCCCATTAGAAGCGGCGTGCCCGGTCACCGAAGCTGCCCTGCTTCTCTATCCGCTCGTTGTAATCGGCAATGGCTTCGCGGTTCGCTTCCAGCCAGGCCTGGCGATGCGCCTCGCGTACAACCTCGCTTAGCCGCTCCTCCAGGAGCCTGGAAAGGTTGAGATTGAGGGAGCGCGCCTGGCTGAGCAGATCGGCGTTGATGCTCAAATTCGTTGCCTTGCGCGGCGCGTCTGGATCGAAAAGCTTGGTCTTCATGACGACACCCTCCCATTTATGCCCATAGAATATGCGCACCTAAAACACGGATCAAGTAAATATCAACGAAAAGCGGACCGGGGTCAATAGGTTCTTCTCGGGAGTCCGATACGCTCTCGATAACCAAGATGGGGTCATTGCGAGCCTCCAAGGAAAGGGCTCTCATTGCGAGGGCCCATCGGGCCCGAAGCAATCCGGCAGAACGAGCTTGTCATTGCGAGCCCTCGCAGAAGGCGAAGCAATCTCGTTGGGATACCCCCAGTGCCTGAACCCCTTAACGCAGAGGGACTGCCACAATGAGCTCGCTCAAGGCTTCGCTTTCTGCGATAGAATAGTGGAATGAACGATCCCTCGCCCCATCTACTTGTGGCCATCTCACCCCATGGCTTTGGGCACTTGGCCCAAGCGGCGGCGGTCGTGAACGCCCTCCGGCAGCGCCGTCCCGAGCTCGCCGTCACCGTGCGGACTACCCTGACTCGGGCCGTGATCTCCCAGCGTCTCTGCGGGCCCTTTGCCTTACAGCCGGAAGCGGACGACTTCGGCATGGTAATGCACGACGCCATGCGCTTCGATCTATCGGCAAGTCTACAGCGCTACCAAAGCCTGCATGCAGACTGGGAGGCCCAAGTGGGCTCAGTCGCCCACACCCTCGAGGCAACCGGACCCGACCTGATCCTGGCGGATATCCCGTATTTGACCCTCGCCGGGGCCAAGCGGGCGGGCATCCCCTCGGTGGCCCTGTGCTCCCTGAACTGGCGGGCGATATTGGCGCCCTTTGTTGAGGCTTCCCGGCAATGGGGCCCGATCCTGGAGACCATGAGGCAAGCCTACAATCGCGCTCGTTGGTTTCTGCAACCGGAACCGGCTCTATCCATGCCGGAGCTCGCCAATGGGCGAGGCATC
>CAYVMM010000317.1:0-1810 GCA_964452535.1 uncultured Gammaproteobacteria bacterium
CCGCAACCCTGGAGGATACCCATGTGCGGATTGGGTTCAGTAACGATCCACACCATGGTCAGCACCCCGATTCGGAGACCCTGAGAGGGTTGCTGGAGGCGGGCCTGGAATCCCGCCATATCTGGCGCGGCGTTCTTGCCCGGAAATTGGCCGAGGTTTGTGACTTGGCCGCCCCGGCTGAGCGTTTCGGTGAGGCGGCGAGGTGGGCCCGGGAGGACCCGGAAGCCTTTAACGAGCTGGTCGGCGAGGCGACCGACATCCTCAAACGGGAAGGAAAGTACCTGCTGCTAGTTTTCGATTCCCTGGATACCATCGCGCCGGGGAGCTGGGAGAACGTCCGGGCCCTGACCCGCGGTGCCCTGGAGGTGGCCCTGGCCTGTCGCCCCTATCCGAATATCCGGATGAAGTTCTTCATCCGGCCGGATATGGAAGAGGACGAGGGCGTCTTCGATTTCCGGGACAGCTCCAAGCTCCTGCACAACCGGGTGGACCTGACCTGGCGGCCTGTGGACCTCTATGGTCTACTCTTCCATAATCAAGCGAATGGCTCCGCCAGTAAGGTTTTTCGAACGTTGGCCGAACGCGTCACCGGCCTAACTTGGCAGCGGTCCGAAGGTTTTTTTCCGTGTGCCGGATAAGGTGCGGGGCAATGAGAAGGTCCAACGTCCTCTCCTGGAGGCTTTGGCTGGCCCCTACATGGGGGCCAATCAACGCTGGGGCTACACCTACACCTGGATTACCGGTCATCTGGCCGATGCCCACGGCCGGATCGCTCCTCGCAGCTTACTATTGGCCCTGCGCCAGGCGGCGTCCATTACCCGGGAAAGGTACCCGGAGCATGACTACCCTCTGCACTACGAAGCCATCAAGCGGGGCGTTGCCGAGGCATCGGATAGACGGGTTCACGAGCTTAGCCGGGAGGATTATCCCTGGGTTACCCCATTGCTGAGGGAGCTTCGGGACCTGACGGTGCCGCTGGAAATCCCCGACCTGCGGGAGCAGTGGACCCAATCGGTCCTGAAGGAGGTGCTGCGGGTTTCCGAGGAAAAGCTACCGCCGCGCCGCTTCGCGTCCGCATCGGAAGGCAGCCGGGATATCGAGCTGCTCATCGACGACCTGGAAGAGCTCGGCGTCCTCTACCGGACCGAGGACGGGCGCATCAACATCCCGGATATCTTCCGGGTCGGCTTCGGGATTCGCCGGAAGGGGGGCGTCCGTCCGCCCAAGAGCAGGATGTGAGATGGCGAGAGCCATTATGCGTCCGACGCATAACGACGCAAACGAGCGCAAAACAACCACACGATAGTTGTCCCGGCGGGCCCCTACGGCCAGCCTCGCGAACCGACCGAGAGATCCCATGAACGCCCAATGAGTAGGGGGCAGTAGAGTAAGAGTCAGATCTATGTAGTAAGTCATCCGCTACGAAGTCGAATACAAAGGCGCGTAGCATCACGTGATGAATCGGGGACAGGGCCGGCAGATGATCGTCCCGGATGATGTTCGTTGTCATGCGTTCCTGGGACACGCGAAGCGCGAAGCGTGGACACCCAATTCTTGGAGTTTAGGTATCCAGCGGCGCCAGCACCTCTGCGTATCCAGCACTTGGCACGGTAGACTTTCGTTGGGTCAACCGGGAGCGTCGAGATGGGCCCGAATGGACGGCGGCGCTGCTTGCACGTGCTCGTAAAAGGAAAGGTTAGATGTAGCTACTCACCCTCCTCCTCATAGATTGCCCCGGACAGGGCCATCTGAATGGCGACGAAGGGATTGTATCCGCGGTAGGCCATGGTTTGCAGGTAGCTGGAGATGC
>CAYVMM010000318.1:0-1804 GCA_964452535.1 uncultured Gammaproteobacteria bacterium
CAGCATGCTCCCATGAGCGCCTACGAGGTGCACCTCGGCTCCTGGCGCCGAGCCGAAGACGGCGATTTCTTAAACTATCGGGAGATCGCCGATCGGCTCGTGCCCTACGCCGTCGACATGGGCTTTACCCATCTGGAGCTCCTTCCCATTACCGAGCATCCTCTCGATGCCTCCTGGGGCTATCAAACCACCGGCTTCTACGCTCCCACAACCCGTTTTGGCCACGCCGACGATTTCCGCTATTTCGTGGACCGGTGTCACCGCGACGGGCTGGGGGTGCTACTGGACTGGGTACCCGGCCACTTCCCTAAAGACGCCCATGGCTTGGCCCGCTTTGACGGCACAGCCTTGTATGAGCACGAGGATCCGCGACTAGGCGAGCACCGTGAATGGGGAACCTTAGTCTTCAATTACGGGCGTCCGGAGGTGCAAAATTTCCTCCTCTCCTCAGCCCTTTACTGGCTTGAGGAATTCCATATCGACGGGCTGCGCATGGATGCTGTGGCCTCTCTGCTCTACCTCGATTACTCCCGCAAAGGCGGCGACTGGCTGCCCAACATCTATGGGGGCAACGAGAATCTCGAGGCCATCGATTTCCTGCGCGAGGTCAATCGCGTCGTCCACGAGCGCCATCCCGGTGTCCCGGTGGTCGCCGAGGAGTCCACCGCCTGGCCCCAGGTGACCCGCCCCACCTACTTGGGTGGGCTAGGTTTTTCCCTAAAATGGAATATGGGCTGGATGCACGACACCCTGGAGTACATGCAGCAGGATCCCATCTACCGGCACTACTGCCACGATCACCTAACCTTTGGGCTGCTCTACTGCTTTACCGAGAACTTTGTCCTCCCCCTCAGCCACGACGAGGTGGTCCATGGCAAAGGCTCCATGATCGGCAAGATGCCGGGCGATGAGTGGCAGCGCTTCGCTAACCTGCGCCTGCTTTATACTTACATGTTCGCCTATCCAGGCAAGAAGGTCCTCTTCATGGGCAACGAGCTAGGCCAGTACCGGGAATGGAGCCACGAAAGGGAGCTGGACTGGGAGCTGCTCCAATACGGGCTCCACGCCGGCGTGCGCCAGCTGGTAGGCGACCTGAACACCCTCCACCGCGAGATCCCGGCCCTGCACCGACAGGATTTCAAGGAAAAAGGCTTCGACTGGATCGATTGCCACGATGCCGCCCAATCCACCCTGTCCTTCCTGCGTTACGACGAGACCGGTAGCTTTGTAGCGGTGGTCCTCAATTTCACGCCCATTCCAAGGGATCCCTTCCGGATCGGTGTCCCCCACAACGGCTACTACGCCGAGGTCCTGAACTCCGACTCGACGTTTTACGGCGGTACCAACCTCGGCAATGGCGGCGGGCTCACCAGCGAGGCCCGCGAGTGGATGGGACGCCCTTATTCCTTGACGCTCACTCTACCGCCTCTGGCCGGGATCATCCTCCAGCCCCAGTAAGGGCTCGGCTGAGACCGGCCGGGTACTAGCTTGGCCAAAAGGACGACATGTACCGGATCCTGTTTGTCAGCAGCGAGGTCCATCCCTTCCTCAAGACGGGCGGATTGGCCGACGTCTCGGCCAGCTTGCCCCACGCCCTCGCTGAATTGGGCCACGATGTCCGGATCCTCATGCCGGCCTACGCCGAGGCCCTAGACCGGGCCGGTGCGCCTTGGGAGCGTCCCGAATGGCGGGATCCCCTGGTCGGTGCCGTCACCTGTCTGCGCGAGACCGCCCTGCCCGATAGCCCCGTACGTGTATGGCTCTTGGAAGCAGCGGGCTTCTCCGACCGGTACGGGGATCCCTA
>CAYVMM010000319.1:0-1795 GCA_964452535.1 uncultured Gammaproteobacteria bacterium
CGGGAGGCAGCCGCTCGTGCGCTGGGCATCGACATGAGCCTGTTAGTCCAGCATAGCGGTCACGCGTAAGGCCTTTTGTCGGCTGCCACTTGCCTCTCCGATTGAGGCAAGCCTCCGGGACCCATCGGTCGAGCCGTGCCCAAGGCCCTTTCCCTTTGCAGGAGAAGAGGCCTAAGGGCCTGGGAAGGCTCGCTCCTCGGTCCCGCTACGAGCGAGGAGCTTCACGAGCCGGTATCAGAAGCCAATGACGCCCATTATGCATCCAAGCGCACCCGCTACCGAGCCAACCAACCTTCCCTGGCACCTTTTGGGCCTAAAGGGGGTTTCCGAAGCCACCATTAACTGCCTCTTGGACGAAGCCTCCCGCTTTCGGAGGCTAGTTGAACAGCCCCAAAAGAAGACCGACAGCCTCAAGGGCCGCACGGTCATCAACCTCTTCTTCGAGAGCAGCACTCGAACTCGAACCAGCTTCGAGCTCGCTGGCAAGCGCCTCTCGGCGGATGTCCTTAACTTCGATGCCTCGGGCTCATCCCTTCAAAAGGGAGAGACTTGGCTAGATACCGTCCGTATTCTGGAGGCCATGACCCCTGACGTCCTGGTCATTCGCCACCCCGAAAGCGGGGCCCCGCATTTAGCGGCCCGTGCCCTGTCCGGGCGCTGCTCGGTCATCAACGCCGGCGACGGTACCCACGAGCATCCCACCCAGGCGCTATTGGACATCCTGACCATCCAGCACCACAAGGGGCCCATCCAAGGGCTCAAGGTCGCCATCGTCGGCGATGTCGCCCACTCTCGGGTCGCCCGCTCCCAGATCCATGCCCTGCATACCCTCCAGGCGGGAGAGATTCGTCTCATCGGCCCCAAGACCCTTCTACCAGCAGCTGCTGAGGAGGCCCTCGGTGTCGAGGTCTTCCATAACGCAGACGCCGGACTAGAGGGCGTGGATGTCATCATCATGCTGCGTATGCAGCTGGAGCGCATCCGTGGTGCCGTCGTTCCCAGCCAGCGCGAATACTTCCGCCTCTACGGCCTCGATTCCAGCCGGGTCGAGCGAGCGGCCGAGGAGGTCTTGGTCATGCATCCCGGCCCAATGAACCGGGGTGTGGAGATCGCTTCGGAGGTCGCCGACGGCCCTTATTCGGTCATCTTGCCTCAGGTCACCAACGGTCTCGCTATCCGCATGGCCGTGCTCAAGCGCCTGATGATGGAATGCCCACAATGAGAACCGTTATTCGAGGTGGACGCGTCGTTGACCCGGCCAGCGGCCGAGACGAGATCGCCGACCTCCTCATCACTGAGGGCCGCGTCCAAGCAATCGGGAAGCGTCCCAGCACCTTCCAGCCGGATAGCGAGCTCGATGCAGCGGGCCGAATCGTTTGCCCCGGACTAGTGGACATGCACGTCCACCTTCGCGAGCCCGGTCAGGATTGGAAAGAAGACATTGCCAGCGGATCCCGCGCCGCCGCTGCCGGCGGCATCACTCGGGTGGCGGCCATGGCCAACACCGAGCCGGTCAATGACCGTCCCAGCGTCACCGAACAGATCCAATCCGTTGCCTCTCGCGTTGGCCGGACCCGAGTCCATCCGGTCGGCGCCATCACAGGCGGGCTAGCCGGGCAAACCCTCGCCGAGATGAACGAGCTCGCCGCTTCCGGCTGCGTCGCCTTCTCAGACGACGGGGCCCCTGTCTCCAACGCCGGGATTATGCGCCGAGCCCTGGAATACGCCGCCACTTTCGGCTACCTCTTGATCCTGCACGAGGAGGAGCCCGCCTTATCCGCCGGGGGAAGCATGA
>CAYVMM010000320.1:0-1789 GCA_964452535.1 uncultured Gammaproteobacteria bacterium
CTGGAGCTGGCCGTGCGCGGCAAGCTGGTGCCGCAGGATCCCGAGGACGAGCCCGCATCCAAGCTGCTGGAGCGCATCGAAGGGGAGAAGGAGCGGCTGTACAAAGAAGGGAAGATTAAGAAGCCGCCTAAGCTACCGGAAATTGGAGAGGAGGAAAAGCCATTCGAGTTACCCGCAGGGTGGGAATGGGTGCGTTTGGGTGAAATTGGTCAAATTGTCGGAGGAGGCACCCCCAAATCCGGCGAGCCAACTTTTTGGTCGGAAAACGGCGTAAAGTGGCTAACCCCGGCTGATCTTTATGGATTTGACCAAAAATATATTTCTTCGGGACGAAGAGATATATCACAGGAGGGATTGGAAAAGTCCTCTGCTACGTTAATGCCCGCAGGTTCCGTTCTTTTTTCCTCCCGTGCCCCAATTGGTTACGTCGCTATCGCTAGAAGCCCTCTTTCTACGAATCAAGGGTTTAAGTCATGTGTCCCTTATGTAGAGGGAATGAGCGAGTATCTATTTTACTTCCTTAAACGTTCTGGGAATTTTATTCACGAAACTGCGAGCGGCACTACATTTAAAGAAATTTCGGGAAGCAAGATGACCCGGGTGCTAATGGCCCTTCCTCCTAAGGGGGAACAGGACCGTATTGTCGAAAAAGTCGACGAGCTCATGGCCCTCTGCGACCGCCTGGCGCAGCAGACCAGCGACCAGCTCAGTGCCCACGAAACCCTCGTGGACACCCTGCTGGACACCCTCACCCGTTCGCATAACGCCGCCGAGCTGGCCGACAACTGGGCCCGCCTGGCCAAGCACTTCGACACCCTGTTCACCACCGAGCACAGCATCGACCGCCTCGAACAGACCATCCTCCAGCTCGCCGTCATGGGGCGGCTTGTTCCCCAGGATCCGAACGATGAGCCGGCCTCCAAGCTGCTGGAGCGCATCGCGGCGGAAAAGGAGCGGCTTTACCAGGAAGGGAAGATCAAGAAGTCGAAGAAACTGCCGGAGATTGTCGAAGCGGAAAAACCGTTCAGGCTACCTGAGGGTTGGGCCTTAATCCGGCTGGATGACATCGCCGATATCCAGAGTGGGTTGGCAAAAGGGAAGAAACTGACGGGCGTGGAAACGGTAACGGTACCGTACCTCCGTGTTGCCAATGTCCAGCGCGCAGCACTTGAATTGAAAGATATAAAGGTCATGGAAGTACCGCGCAATGAATTGGATCGGTACTTGCTCAAAGATCGTGATTTGTTGATCACCGAAGGAGGAGATTGGGATAAGGTGGGACGAACCGCCATCTGGGACGGCGCCATCTCTACGGTAACCCACCAGAACCATGTCTTCCGTGCTCGTCTTCTTCTCGCGGAGCAAAACGAGCGCTGGCTGGAAAAGTACCTGAACTCCCAGTTTGCCCGGGAATACTTCGCAAGATCCAGCAAGCAGACAACGAACCTGGCCTCCATTAACAAGACTCAGCTCCGAAGCTGCACCATCCCCATACCTCCACTCCAAGAGCAGGCCCGGATCATCGAGATGATCAACGAGCTCATAGCCCTCTGCGGCCGCCTCAAGTCCCACCTTCATGAGGCTGGCGAGACCCAGCGGCAGCTGGCCGAAAGTCTCGTTAAGCAAGCCGTCGCCTGAAGCCATTCCCCATAGGAAAGCCCCATGACCACCACAAACTTCATAAAGGCGGACTATTCGCTGGCCGGGCTCATCGAGCAGATCAAGATCGCCTTTAATGCAAGGGAGCCCGCCCATTCGCCTCGGCTTACGCCGTGGTCACAGAAACGCA
>CAYVMM010000321.1:0-1784 GCA_964452535.1 uncultured Gammaproteobacteria bacterium
CTGCTAGGGTTCCCGGCCGAGGCCGGCCGGCCGATCCAAGCCCGCCTGCGCTATCCGAAGGAGTGGCACCCCATCGGCAATAGCACGCTGCTGCTGCATCCTGAGTCGGCAAAGGTGCTCGCCGCCTACGACCTCAAGGAGGCCGGGCCGGGCCACTATGTCCTGGATCACCTCTATCCGCTCCACATTGGCATCTACGGCGGTATGACTACCCGTGTCCTGCACTTCTTGGTGGGGATACTTCCCGCCTTGCTCTTTGCCAGCGGGCTCTATTTGTGGCTAAGCCGGCGGCGACGCAGACGGCGCCGGCCTGCACGCAGGGCTCAAGGCAGGAGTGCCCCACCCCAATAAAGGGAACTCGGCCTATTCCTCCGATTCGTTGAGCAAGCGGTGCTCGGACAATCGAAAGGTACCGGTGGTCATATGGCCGTCATTCGCCACTGTGATCACCCGCCGCCAAACCGGCAAGGGGTAGCCGTCGACGGTGGTGAACTGGGTGCTCACATTCTCGACCTCCATCAGCTGGCCCTTGGGGTCCAGGTAATGGATCACGAAATGCCGAGGAAGTACCCCACCCTCGCTGGTGGTCTCGGTGTCGAGCACATTGATGCGCACCCGTTGGAGCCCGTTCTCGCTGGGGATATCGCGATTGACTTGCCGGATGACTTGGCCTTCGACCCGAAAGGCGGAGTTGAGGCTGTCGTCGAGGACCAGCTTGAAGCCGAGTGGATGATGCTGGCCGGCGTCCTTGGCGAGACGGATCCCGCCGTAGCGCGCTTGCATGGAGCCACCGGAGCCTAGGCGATGGGAAACGATGGAAGCAAGCCAACCTCGCGCCCAGGTCCAAGCCTCGGTGTCGGGATCGGCAACATCTTGTCGCTTGATCTCTCCTTGCGGACTGACGCGAACGTTTCCCTGGGTCCGTTTGCCTGCGTAGTTGACCGCGATATCCGCGGTGAATCCGGGAAAGGCCTCATCCCAGGTTGCTCGAGCCTCGACCGCCTTGCGCATTAGACGGTAGGCCTTGGGCTCTTTAATTGCTTCTTCGGCGGAGTAAACGGCGGCAGGAAAGGCCACCGTGCCCAGGGCCACGACGGTAGCGAGCAGGCAGCGCAAGGGATTCGATTGGGTCTTCGATTGGGTCAAAGTCAGCTCCTGCATCGGTATTCTAGGGAAAGGTAGCGATCCCTAGGGGGAGTGCGCGCTTTGTGGGATAGTGGATCGGATTTCCTGCCATGAAGCCAGAAGAGGCCGAGCCATTCAACGGACGAATGGAAAAAGCCGGAAACGAGCGAAAGCGGAGCGGATCGGCCATGCTAAGGGGCGTAGAGAGACGGTATCTCGCCGATTGATTAGCGCCTGCTGCCCTCTGGGCCGAAATGCTTGGCAAAAGCCATTTTGGGGCCTTAACTGGAATGACGATTCATCATTTGGCACTCGCTGCAAGGGAGATTCCCATCATGACCAGCAGCCGTGAAGCCCGTCTGCTCCGTACCCGGCACGACAAGGCGACAGGTCGTGCCAAACGTCAGGAGGACCTCTCCCGGGGAGCGGAGCATTGGCCGGAATTGTTCGAAGACCTCCTCCGTTGGAATCCCGACGAGGATCGGGTGGATCGATTGGAAAGACACTGGCTCCCGGATATCCGCCGGGGTGGGAAGGAGAAGGCTCTGCCCGAGGAGGCGCTGTTCTTCTTGAAAGGCTGGACCATGGAGATGCTGGCGGAGGAGAAGATCCACGAGGCCATGGTGAGCGGCGGCGAACTCCACGCCCTTAGCGAGCGG
>CAYVMM010000322.1:0-1772 GCA_964452535.1 uncultured Gammaproteobacteria bacterium
AGCCACGGTTGGCGCAAGTCGCCGCCATCGAAGCCCAGCTTCGGGCGGAGCTAAACCCGTTGGAAGGTCGCAAAGGAGTGAAGGCCGTCCGGGTTAAGGGGGCCATGGGAGCGGTGCAGCTCCAGCCCGGTTGGTCCAAGGACTGGATGCGCCATCGGTTTGTGGCGGAGGGGGTCTGGCTCCGCCCCCTTGGCGACCTTATCTATGTGACTCCGCCGTTGGTTATTGACCCGGACGACATGTCCCGACTGACAGGGGTGATGGAGCGGGTGATTCGGGAAGCCTTTGCCTAAGGCCTGGGGGCGCTGAGCTCAGTAACGGTGCTTGCAAAACCGGATCCGGTTGAGCGATCTTAGGGGCAAATTCGTTAGCCGTTTCCTCCCCAACCGCAGGAGGTGGTCCGAGCGATGGCAATGGCCCAGCCCCAGCAATCCCCTAACATCATGAGCATGGCCATCCGGGATCCCCACCGGGGGCTATACCAAGTGGCATTCAACGACGGGGTCTCCGGCATCCGGGTGGAGGTTTCCTTCGAGGATGCCGCCAGCGTGCGCGAAGCGCGTATCAAGGCTGAGCATACCCTGCAATATCAGGAATGGATCCGACTCAAGCGCCTGCGAGAGCACCGCATCCACCAGCTCCTGGGGGACTACAATGGCCTCGCCTTTGAGCGCCCCGTTCCCGGTCGGGATGGCCTTTCGGGGGTCGATCCGGACGGCTTAACAGACCACCTGATCCAGGCCTATTCTGGGGAAGAGCCTCAGAGTGTCGCCCAGGGGGTGGGGGCCATGCTTCGGCACACTCTGGTACTGCTCGAGGCCGCTCATCGCTTGCGGGGTCGGGGAGATTGGTCCCTTTCCTATGCCTGCCGGATGCTGGAGGATCTGCGCCTGCTCTACTATCTGAGGCACTCCCTCATGAAACGGGATATCGAGGGAGAGGCCCGATTGGAGGATGCCGTGGGGTACTGGCAGGCCATCAAGGATGGCCAGATCTCCCCGCGCCTTCGCGATCAGCTTCGGCGCCGGGCTCGAGGCTGGCTCTGGCGATTCATGGGGCAGCCCGATTCCGCCTAAGGGCGAATCTGAAGCAACCGGGGCCCATCCACCCTTCGCCCGATGAAGTCGGGCTCCTACGGTGGCTGTTTGCCACCCCCGTAATGATTGTCCCACCGCTGTAGGAGCCCGCTTTAGCAGGCGAATGGTTGATCGAGCGAATGATCCATCAGGCGAACCCCATCAGGGGGCCTTGCCCCCCGTAGGGGCTCGATTTATCGAGCGAATCGATCCATCGGGCGAAGGGCGGAAGGGGCCCCGTTGCCGAGCAATCGCCCCCTGGCAAAACGTTCGTTCCCCTTAGTTATTTTCACCGGAGAAGGGCTCGAGGCCGAGCGCAGCAATGAGGTCGGGCGCCGAGTCGAGGGGTCGGGGGACCACTACCGTGGGAAGATCCGGATGAAAGCCCCACAAGGTCCGTCGCAGCTCCTCCGCGGCAACCGGCTCCTCCGGGCTCTGGTTGAGGACCACGCCGGCGAGCGTGGCGCCCGAATCCCGGAGGCAATGAAGGGCCGAGAGGGTATGGCTGAGGGTCCCGAGGTAGGTCCCGGTCACCAGCACAACGGGCCAGTCCAGGGCGCGGATCCAATCCAGAAAGGTGGCGCTGTCGGTTAGGGGGGTCATGACCCCGCCGATGCCTTCGACGAGGACGCGCTCACCCGCCAGGCTGTGGCAATAGCCGGTGAGTATGGCCAAGGAAAGGATCCGGCCGGCTCG
>CAYVMM010000323.1:0-1772 GCA_964452535.1 uncultured Gammaproteobacteria bacterium
GACCTCGGAATCGGTATCCGACGCGAAGGCGTAGCCCCAATCGGCCTGGACGGAGCGGAGCTGCTGGTGGTTCTCGATGATCCCGTTGTGGACTAGGCCGAGCTCGGGCCCGCTCATGTGGGGATGGGCATTAGCCTCCGAGGGGGTCCCATGGGTGGCCCAGCGCGTATGGGCAATGCCCACCTGCCCAGCCAGCTCCTGCACCGCGGGGTCCGCTTCATGCTCCGAGATCTTGCCGGTTCGGCGGACGCGAACCAGCTCGCCCGACCCCTTCAGTATCGCTAGACCCCACGAGTCGTAGCCCCGATATTCCAGCCGCTGCAGGCCCTCCCAAAGGATGGGTCGGACATTACGCTCGCAGACCGCGCCGATGATGCCACACATGGCGTCCCCCTTATGGACGATGGCACCGGAAGGATCTTCCGGCTAGAGAGGAAGGGGAAAATCAATCAAGCCACTGGAACCAGCCCGGTAACGAGGGAGTCGGTCCGGGGGACCCCGCCTTTCGGGCGCCCCTTTAGTCGCTCCTTCCCGGTTGGCGGGCTATAGCCCCATGGCAAAACGTTCGTTCCCCTTAGCAACCCATGGACCCTCTTTCAGGGTGCCCGAAGGGGGCCCACAGGGCAATCGCTGCGGCGCTTACTGCGCCGTCTCCTAGCAAGCTCCCGCCATCGCGAGGAGGCATAGCCGACGAGGCGATCTCATAGGAGGGGCAAAAACCGCGACGGCAGCCGCAGAGGGCCAATCGGTGGGATTCTCGCTGCTTCGCGATCACCCCCCCGCCCCCACTCAGGGGGACGCCGGTGCCCGGATTCCACACTGGGGGAGCGCATGCTCCGGGACCAAAAGCAGTCCGAATCACTCATTCGTCCGCTGAATCGGGCTCCGACACCACCGGATGGCCACTGCGGAAAGGAAAGGCCATTGTAGGAGCCCGACTTCGTCGGGCGAAGGTAAGATCGGGCACGTGAAGGGCCCCTGCATTTGCCCGATGAATCGGGCTCCTACGGCAATCTGCCCCCTGTGGGAGCTCCATTTAGGGGGCGAGAGTCCCGACAGCAAGGCAGCCCGATCAATGACAGCTTCTAGCATTCCTCCCTCGGTTCGGCCTCGGCGCATAAGGGCCTGAGGGAGCAGGAAAGGGGCTACCGAGCACAAACGAACCAGCGAAAGCCCTTACAGGCCGGATCAACGGAACCGGACTGTGACTGAAGCCGCCTCTACCCTTCCTCCACCTCGTGGGCTTCCAAGAGGTGCTCGAGCCATAGACCCGCCATCTGGTCCGGTAGCCGATCCTGGGCCTGGCGGGCCCAAAGGTTGGGCAGATCGATGGCCAACAGGGGCTGGTCCTGCTCGGCGCAGGAGAACACAGGGCGGGTGCGCTCGCCGGACTCCGGGTCCACCTGCCATTGCAGACACTGGGAGCAGACCCCCTTGAGCATGCACTGCATGGGGCTGCCCGCCGTGCCCTGGATCTCCACCTTTTCCGGGAAATACCGTGCCAGGTCCCCGGCCAGGGCTTTCTGCATGCCGTAGAGAAGGCCCGTGGAGCCCATCACGAGGATCTCGTCCACTTCCTTAAGAGGAATGCGGGGGACGGCGTCGCCGTCCAGCTCGCCCTCCCCATAACGACGGATGAGATCGACGGCATCGCCGGTGACCACGCTCAAATCCTGAGGCCGCCGGACCGGGATCGGGCCATCCTGGGCGGCAGCCCAGACGATCTGATCGGCCGCCGTCTCCAGCTGCTCGGGATGGTAGGGCTCCTCGGC
>CAYVMM010000324.1:0-1771 GCA_964452535.1 uncultured Gammaproteobacteria bacterium
CCGGGACGACTCCCTGGGCGACATGGACAACCTCCCGGAGCCGGACGAGATCGCCGAGGAGATCGTGGAGAACCTAGAGGCGGGTTTGGAAGGGTTTCGGCGGGTGTTGGCTCTGGAAGCGTCGAACGGGTCTGAGCAATAGCCCTGTGGGCAGGAAGGCGAGGGGCGTGTATTAAAGGCAGGCCTTATCATGGCGAAGGACGCTCCCCATATTAAAGGGAGCCGGTTTAATCGGGCCGGGCACCGGCGAAGCTGTCCTAGCCGTTGAGGACGGCTTCCAGCTTGCGCGCCGCTTCCGCGCGCTTTTGCTTGGGCATTCTTTCCAGGTTGTGGAGCTTCCAGCGCACCGCCGGTAATTGCCGTGCCTCGGGATAAGGGAAGGCCTCCCAATCCGGGGCGCCGCGCTTCACGGAAAGCAGGAATTCCCGATTCGCGTCGGTCAACGCGGCGTTAATGTGCTCAACAAGTTGCCTTCGGGTTTCGGTCAGGTCCTCGGTCCCCACAGGCTCGTCGGTCATCCCCGCGAATTCCGTTAGGAGAGGCTCCTCCAGCGGTATCGGCGCCGGGTCCAGCAGCTCGGCCATGGGCCGGTTGTGCCCCAGAAGATAGACGAGGAAGGTGTCCTTCAGGCGGGTATTGATGCCTTCGTTGCTGAAAAGGAGGCCCACGTCGAATAGGTCCCGAGGGTGCTGTCGGTCCAGTGCCGCGCACAGCTTGCCGCCGTATAGGTCCTCGAACCCCAGGGTCTGGGCGGTGGCCGGTCCGAATTGCTCCTGGACCCGGCGGGTCGCTTCCCGTTGTTCCGGTGGATGAACGCTTCCGCGGAGTACGGGAGTAACCTCCACCTTCACCAGGGTTTCGCCCCTTCGAACCAGGAGCTTGATCCGCTTGTCGGTCCCCCGGAGCCTCCCGGCTTCCACGGATACCCCGGTGATGTTCCCAACAATCCCCTCCTGGATCCCGGCCAGCTCACCATCGATCGAGGCAAGGCTGGCCTCTCGGTCTGCCACTGGCAGGTAAGCCAAGTCGATATCCACCGACAACCGCGGAAGGTCGCGGACGAAGAAGTTGATGGCCGTTCCGCCCTTGAGGGCGAAGCATGGGTGCTCCGCCACGTGCGGCAGGACTTCCATCAGTAGCCGCACCTGCTCAGAAAAGCGGTTCGCCGTCATCGGCCAACCCCCGGGGGACGGTTATCTGGTATTCGGGGTCCAGCGCGCCTCCCTGGACGATCATCCGTTTCCCCCGCCCCAGGTCGATCGCGTTGGTCTCCAGCTGGTTGAACCAAGGGTGATTGTGGCGACGGGCGAACCAGAGGAAGAGCCGCTTCGCCTTGACATTCCGGCAGGCCGTTAGCAGCTTCTGGATGAGCCAAGGGCGCATCACGCTCGCGCCCTCGAAGAGCTTGTCCGCGTAGTCGAAGTCGGCGGAAGAGTTCACCTTGGCCACCAGCTCCAGGAAGGCCAGCTCCCAGGTGGCGTACCGTATTAGCCAGTCCCAGTGACCGAAGGGGACGGTGGTCAGGGCCTCCTCGGGTAGCTGCTCGAAGAGCTTCAGGCGGTGCTCTACAAACTGGTAGGGCAGCTCGAGCTTGGCGAGCCAGGAAGGGAGCTTGGCCGGGGAATAGAGATCGATTCGGGCCCTATTCTGCATGGCCACGTAATGGGCAGGCCCCTGCAGCTCCAGGGCGCTGCGCCCACCCACATGGACGTCATAGCCCAGCTCCTGCAGGGAGTAGGCCACATGTTCCCATTTGAGGGGCGGCCCGGGG
>CAYVMM010000325.1:0-1758 GCA_964452535.1 uncultured Gammaproteobacteria bacterium
GGTTCGGGCTCGGGGGGGTGCCCTGTACCTTCTGGTCGACCAAGCCCTGGAGCTGGATCCGGGGACCGGCTGCCGGGTTCTCCCGGTTCCGGAGGGGGGCGAGAACATCCGGCCCATCCTCTACAGCATTCCGCTTCAGCTTCTGGCCTACCATGTTGCCCGGTTGCGCGGCACTGACGTGGACAAGCCCCGCAATCTAGCCAAGTCCGTTACGGTGGAATGAGATGCGGGTTCTGGTAACGGGCACGGCGGGCTTCATCGGCAATTTCGTGGCGGAGCGGTTGCTGGACCGCGGTGACGATGTCCTGGGGCTGGATAATGTCAATGCCTACTACGATGTGCGGCTCAAGGAAGACCGGCTGGCGCGGATCCAGGATCGCCCCGGCTTCACCGAGGCGCGCCTTGACCTGGCGGACCGCGAGGGAGTGGCCCGAGCCTTCGCCGAGTTTCAGCCCCAGCGGGTAATCCATTTGGCAGCCCAGGCCGGGGTCCGTTACAGCCTGGAGAACCCCCACGCCTATGCTGACAGCAACCTGACTGGGTTCCTCAATGTCCTCGAGGGCTGTCGCCACCAGCCGGTGGGGCACCTGGTATTCGCCTCCAGCAGCTCCGTCTACGGGGCCAATACCCGCATGCCCTTCTCGGTCCACGATAATGTGGATCACCCGGTGTCGCTGTATGCGGCCACCAAGAAGGCCGGTGAGCTTATGGCTCACACCTACTGCCACCTCTACGGCCTCCCCACGACGGGGCTGCGCTTCTTCACCGTCTATGGGCCCTGGGGCCGACCGGATATGGCCCTGTTCCGGTTCACCCGGGCGATCCTCGCCGGCGAGCCCATCGAGGTCTATAACTACGGCCGCATGCAACGGGACTTCACCTACATCGACGATGTGGTGGAAGGGGTGATCCGGACCGCGGACACGCTGCCGGAGCCCAACCCCGACTGGTCCGGGGACTGCCCGGACCCCGCCAGCTCCTATGGCCCCTACCGGCTGTTCAATATCGGCAACCACGCCCCGGTAGCGCTTGAGACCTTCATCGCCATCCTAGAGGAGGCCTTGGGCCGGGAGGCCGAGAAACGCCTGTTGCCCCTGCAGCCCGGCGACGTCCCAGCCACCTATGCCGAAGTGGCCGATCTCCAGGAGGCGGTGGGCTTCTCCCCGGATACCCCGCTCCAAGAGGGAGTCGAGCGGTTTGTGGCGTGGTATCGGGCTTATTACCACGTGTGAGGGCTTTTATCCTTGCTTAGGAGCATCTTCTGGTGAGATATGGATTCAATCAAAGGCTTAGGCTTCGCACGGGCCCTGCAAGAAGTATCGCTGCTCCGATAATCCTCGTCATAGGCTTGGTGATGCTTTCGGGGTGTACCGGCTCCGACTTGACTTCGGATGACTATGTGCGGCAGGCGAAGGCGCATCGAAAGAAGGGGAATCTCAATGCCAGTGTGATCGAGCTAAAAAACGCCCTGCAGGAAGAGCCCGAACACGCCCAAGCCCGCTTCCTATTGGGGAAGATCTACCTAGAGCAGGGGAAGGGCGCATCTGCGGAGAAGGAGCTACGCCGTGCCCAAGACTTGGGGCTCAAGCGAGAGAAGGTTGTCGTCCCATTAGCGCGGGCGTTGAGGCGCCAAGGTAAGCATAAGGCACTCCTCAGGGACATAACGGCCCTTGCCAAGCTCTCACCGGCGACAAAAACCAGAATCCATGTCCTGCGGGGTCAAGCCTACCTCGCCCAAGACAACCTGGAGAAGGCCAC
>CAYVMM010000326.1:0-1733 GCA_964452535.1 uncultured Gammaproteobacteria bacterium
GCTCCCTTACCTGATCGGCCGGCGCTAGCGCGCTGGGCCTAGCCCCACAAGGAGGCAACCGATGATGGAAACCTCGGAAAAGCTGGCCCCAGTCCCCGATCGAGCCCTGATCTATCATCAAGGCCTGCCTGTGGCCGTGTGTCCGGTGGCGGCTCTGGAAGGCCAGTCCCTGCAGCTGGTCTGCGGTATCCTCCGCTTTGAGCCCCAGGCACGCTTGCGTTTGCAGTTCCTAGCCCCGCGCCCAACCCCCTTGGAGGCCCAGCGGCCCGGCATTGTGGAGGGGAGCGACAACGATGGCGTGCGGATCCGCCTGGAGTCCCAGGTGGATTAGCGGATTGCTCAGCTGGCCCATCTTCCCTGCAGCCGTTGTTGTGAGCGTCAGCGAAGCGATTTCGTTGGGGCCCCATCCGGTTTGGGAAAGAAGGGTTGGATTAATCCGTCAGAAAATGAGATGGGAGATTAAGCGCAGGGGGTTTTCCTTCTATTTTTTGGAATAAGGGCTCGGTTAGGCTTGCTCCAGTTGTCTAGCTGCACGCGGCCTATTGCGTATTGCCAAACCGAGTTTCGGTAAGTAGGCTAGCCGTTCGGTTTGAGGTTTACTATCCCTTTCTGGCATCGGCCCTTTTGGGGATCGAAAGCCTAAGTATGGACACTAGGGAGGAAACGATGCGGCATGAAATGAAGATGTTGCTCATTGTGATGGGCTTGGCGCTGGGGGCCTCGACAATCACAGCCTGTGGTGAAGGGGAGGAGGGTATGGCGCCCCCAGAAGGGTATGGTAACCAGTCCCAGGAAGGGGGATCGAGGGATCAGGGGACAGGAGGCTCCATGGGCTCGGAAGATTCCATGTGAGAAGGATGGCTCTACCTGGTATGGGCCTTATGTGAGCGGATTGGTTCGAATGTTATAAAGCGAAGGGGGGGTGGGTAGCTAGTTGACCCCCCTCCATCCCCCTTTCGACGAGATTGGAAGAGTCGCGGAGGGCGGACAAGGTCCGCCCTCCGATCTTCGTATCTTCCCCGTGTGATTCCCCCTCGGGCTTTGCAGGGCCCTCTGCGCTTCATCGGACTCGCATTCGGATGGGGTTCGGGCGACGCCGACCTGGATCGTAGCCTTTTTGACTTGAGCTGATCCCACCTCGCTTTTGAGGGTAAGTTGGCCCGAAGGACTTGGGCCAAGACCTTCGGCCAGTTTTTACTCCCCCGTTACTGGGCTGATCCTTAGGATTTGGGTTCTGTCCCTTTTAGTACGGCTTGGTCATTTCGGCCCAGAGTGGCAGTAGGCGCTAATCAATCGTTCTCGGAGTTCGATCCCTCGCGCGATCGGCGGGAGAGTCCCGCCTATTCGATCTCACCCTCTTCGGCGTAGGAGCCCGATTTATCGGGCGAATCTGAGACAATCGGGGCGCATCCACCATTCGCCCGCTCAAGCGGGCTCCCTGGGCCTTGAGGGCAAGGCAGGGGATGGCTAAGCCCATCCCGGTCGCTCGTAGGCCCTTGGCGGCACCGAGCGAATGCCCCGTATGGGCATCCTGTTCGCCCGATAAATCGGGCTCCTACCAGGGCCTGGGACGTCCTAACAAAGCGGTTCCAAAGGGAGCCCCAGTTTTGTCCGGCGTCTTTGGCCCGGTAACGGGTAATCCGCTTCAGGGACTTCTCCTTTGGTAACCCCTACCGTCGCTGCTCATCCGTTACCGGCTTGGTTCCAGGGACTGGATTGATGTTCCCTTAATA
>CAYVMM010000327.1:0-1721 GCA_964452535.1 uncultured Gammaproteobacteria bacterium
CTTCAAGGCCAGCTGAGCCCGAGCCATGCCCTCCGGCTTCTCTGGCGCCTCGCCTGGGTGAAGGTCACGCGTGGTCGGGTTGCCCTGATGGGCGTCCTGCCCGAGCTTCAGAGAACGGCGCTGGGCGCAACCCTCACCTATCAGTTGATTGCCTCCTTGCAGGGCGCCGCCCAGGCCCGAGGCTTGGCGGAAGTGGAGCTCTCCTGGATTCTGGAGGACAATCAAGGCATGCGTCGCATTGTCGAGGAGCTCGGAGCGGCGTGCTACAAGCGCTACCGCCTTATGGAAAGGGAACTGGCGAGCTAAAGGGAGGCGGTTTTTTTATGCAGGGATCTGGGAAGCGGCCCTGAGGGCCGCCGCCCTTCTGTAGGAGGCGCCAATGGGCCTGGAAGGGTGCCTAGAGCGAGCAAGGTGGGCGCGGGTCCCGGACTTACTGAACCTCGGGCACGGCGCTCCCGCAGCTAGAGCCGGTCGTGTCCCGCGTGAACCTTGGATGGTGGGGAAACCGGTTCGCCTCCGTCCTGCAGTAGAAGGGCCCACGTGCGAGAAGGGGAGGCCAAGCTGCCTTGAACGAGCGTACCCCCATCGTGCACATTGGCTACCACAAGACGGGAACCACTTGGTTCCAGGAGCAGTTCTATCCGCGAGTGGCTAGTCACCGGTACGTGGACCGAACGGCTTTTAGAGCGGACCTTCTCAACGCGCATGCCTTCGCCTTCGACCCGGAAAAGGTCTGCCTCCAGGTGCGGCCCGAGGAGGCTCGCCCCCCTATCCTCTGCGACGAGAATCTGAGCGGCAGCTTTCGGACTGGGGGGCTCATGGGGGCCATGGCCAAGGAAATGGCCGAGCGCATCCATCGGAGCCTGCCCGAGGCACGCGTTGTCGTCTTCATCCGGAATCAGGTGGATATGGCCGCTGCCTCTTACGCGCAGTATCTCAAGAAGGGAGGGACCTTCGGCCCCCGACGTTACCTTTTCCCAGCCCGTTACCATAAGGGCGCGAACCGGCAGTCCTTCAAGCGGCCCCTGTTCTCATTGGACCATTTTGATTACCGCGGCTTGATTCGCCACTATTGGCGGATGTTCGGACCGGAGCGGGTCTACGTCTATCCCTACGAGGCTTTCAGTAAGGCGCCTTATGCCTTTATGGCCCAATTCACGGCCGATCTTGGCCTGGAAGTGGATTCGGACCCGCTCGATTTCGCCCCGGCCAATGCCGCCTTCCGGCATCGGACCCTGGCCTTGGCCCGATTCCTTAACCTCTTCACCTACAAATGGGACGCCGACAAGCGCCAGGTTCTGCCCCTATTGCCAAGCAAGGCCCTGAATCCCCTTCTAGAGGGCTTCAACCGAACCCCTCTAGCCGGGCATCGATTATCGCCGGAGGCGCTATTGGGGGCCGATGTGGTGGCCTTTATCGAAGACTACTTCGCTGAACCCAATCGCGAGTTGGCGATCGAGACCGGTCTGCCCCTAGCCGAATACGCCTATCCTGGAGCAACAACCGAGGCGGAGCCGTAAAGGCTTCCCTGGTTAGCCCCTAGGTTTCTAGTACTACAGCCGCCGTTAGTTGGGATTAGAATGGAATCCTGGCCCAACGATGGGAGGGCAGGGTCATGGGCACGGAGCTGCGCAGGGCTCCAAGCGACGCATTGAATCAAGCAACCTGGGCAGAAGTGGCCCGCTGGGCCACCGGATTGGAGGCACTGCATCAACGGATCT
>CAYVMM010000328.1:0-1711 GCA_964452535.1 uncultured Gammaproteobacteria bacterium
TTCGCGCAAGGAAGCGGTGCGCTACAAGCTGGCCATGGAGGAATATGTGCGCGACCAGGGCTACACCGACGTCCACGCCCTGGTGGCCTTCTCCGGGGAGGTGGAGGCGGACGAAGAGATCCCGGAGACGGTCACCGAGACCAGCCGGCTCATGAACCCGGAGCTCAAGGGCCGCGACCTACGCGACGCCTTCGACACCGACGACCACAACGTCCTGATCGTGGCTAACAAATTCCAGACCGGCTTCGACCAGCCCAAGCTGTGCGCCATGTACGTCGACAGGCGGCTCAAGGACGTGGACTGCGTCCAGACCCTGTCCCGCCTCAACCGTCCCTTCCCCGGCAAGCGCACCTTCATTCTCGATTTCGTCAACGAGGCCGAGGCGGTGCAGCAGGCCTTCGAGCCCTTCTACCAGAAGACCGAGCTGGCGGGCGTCTCCGACCCCAACCGCATCTACGAGATCCAGCACAACCTGGATGCGGAGCGCATCTACTACTGGGAGGAGGTGCGGGCCTTCGCCGACACCTTCTTCGACCCCAAGGCCCAGCAGAGCCAGCTGCAAAAGCACTGCCGCCCCGCGGTGGAGCGCTTCCGTACCCGCTACCGGGAAGCCCTGGAGGCCCTACGGGCCTGGAATGACGAGCTGAAACGGGCCAAGCGGGAGGGCACCAAGGCGGATGTGGAGCGCGTCGAGCACAGCCGCAAGCAGGCCGGCGAGGAGAAGGACCGCCTGGACCGGTTCCGCAAGAACCTGGGCACCTTCGTGCGCTTCTACGAGTTCATGTCCCAGATCATCAGTTACGAAGACCCCGAGCTGGAGCAGCTGGCCGTCTTCGCGCGCTACCTGCAGCCCTTGCTCCGCCAGGAGCTGGTGGAGGAAGACCAGGTGGACCTCGCCGGCCTGGAGTTAACCCACTACCGCATCACCAAGCAGCGGGAGCACCGCATCAACCTGGGCGAAGACCGGGGCGACTACCGGGTTAAGCCGCCGGAACCGGGCGACGGCACGGCCCGGGACGCGGAGAAGAAGGAGCTATCCGAGATCGTGGAACGGCTCAATGACCTCTTCGGTGCCGAGACCACCGACCAGGACAAGGTGAGCTGGTTCAGCTCGGTGAAAGACAAGGTCAAGGAAAACGAGCCGGTCATGGCGCAGGTGCGGTCCAATTCCCGGGAGCAGGTCCTGCACGGCGATTTCCCGAAGGCGGTAGAGGACGCGGTTTTAGATACCATGACGAGCCACAATGGCCTTGCTCAACAGGTGCTTGACGACGCAAACACGCAGGATCGCCTTATCCGGGTTTTGCTGAGCCAGTTGGCCAAAGAAACAGGGGAAGGGCCGAGGCGGGGAAGCACGGAGTAGCAAGGCCGAACAAGACCGCGTGGGGTGAACTTCCTCAAATTCAGAAGGACGAGAAGCCGGAGCGATTCATGCTCAGGGTCCCTCAGTCCTTAAAAAGCCATCGAAGGTAGAAGTAGAGCCCAACGAGGGCCAGCACGGTGATTATTCCGCCTATGGGAGTGAGGATCATGTCGACGAGCTCGGGAAGCGAGCCCGGCGGGATTGAGATCATGGCGTCTACTCCAAGTGGTACGCATCGGATCCATACAGCTTCCCTATTTTCGTCCCAACCTAATACAAGCGTGTTCCCCTGGGTATCTCCCAGCACCCCCACCCTGCTTTAATCGGTTGGTAGCCCTAGTGACTAGG
>CAYVMM010000329.1:0-1707 GCA_964452535.1 uncultured Gammaproteobacteria bacterium
ATTCCAGTTGCCCGCTTGTTTAGCGGGCCTTCCAGGCTTTCCGGTTCGGAGGCTCCCGCCGTAGAGGGCCATCCTCGCGCCAACATCCTGGCCGATCCCGAGGCCCCAGAGGGCCTACGGGCCCTCGCCGACGACGCCGATCTGGTTAACGTCCTAGCCATCACTGACGAAGAGTGGCGCACTCTGCATTCGATTCGGCTGCCCGGCGTCACCGACAAGAGCGGCTACGTCCAGATCCTCTACACCATCCGAGCAGTCGTCCATCCGCGTAGCCGTGTGACGCAATTGTGACGCGCTTCACTCACAATAGGGCTAGAAAAGGCATAAAGAGGCACAATAGCTCCAGGGCGGGTGCGACAGGTTATTGATTTTTTTGGGGTTGGTGGATAGGACGAAGGGATCATAATCCGTGTGTCCCAGGTTCGAATCCTAGACGCTCCCCCAAAAAGCAACACGTTATATAACCTTTTGTCTTCGCTCCGATCCCCCCCTTTAACAAACCTTTCCCTTCAAGGATTTCTGCCGAACGTTTGGGCAGTTGACTCGGATCATTTCGCCTTAGCAAAGGCTGAAGGATGCTGAACTCAAACGATGTTCCAATCCCCGAACAAGGAAGGGAAGGGCAATGCACCAACCTAAATTTTCCAAAGTTTGGGTCGTAATCGCGGTAGTCGGGGGATTCGGGTTTGCCCTAATTTCGGCTCCAGCCTTAGCGGGCTCGGCTGAGAGTAGTTCGGGTGGGTTGCCCCGGGTGACGCATCAGGCTGCTCAAGACGAGGCCAACCTGGAACCGCGAGTCCATCGACTCGAGCGGCGCTTGAAACGAAACGAAGAGGCACAGATCGGACAGGTCTTCTTGCGCGGGGGTGCTGCTTTCATCGAGAACCAGCGATCCGGACAGGACCAGACAACCGGCTACTATACCGGGGCCGGCATTGATCTGATTCTTTCTGAGAACGCTTGGGGGGCACTGCCTGGGACCGAGGTGCGAGGAGAGATCGGCCTTGAATTCAAGGAGTTCGACGAAGCGAGGCCTCTTGGGATTCCGGTGGGCCCTACCTCTGAGACCACCATGCTTACAGTAAGTGTGGCGCCTAAATTGATGTTCCTAAAAGGAGCCTCGATTCGGCCTTGGATTATCCCCGTCGGTTTGGATACCCACGTTATTAGCCCCGCATCGAGCAATGTGACCTACTTGGATGTGGGTGGCCAGGCTGGAGTGGGTCTGCAATACAACGTCTGGAAGGCTTTTAATATCGGTATTGATGGGCGCTATCATCTTGCCGCCGACACCGGCACGGCTACCAACAATAACTTTGGTACCGTAGGCGGCTACATTGGGGCCAGCTTCTAGTAGTTGAGCCCAAACAGTCCGAGGATCAAGGGAGGCCCTGCTGCCTCCCTTTCCGGGGCTTCACGAGGGGGCAATCGGTTTCTCCCCAGTAAACGATGGACCGGGTACCCGGCGCTGTTCGGCAGGCTGATGTTGTTTGGGCTTTCTTTTGAAGTGACGTTGTTGCCTAGGTCATTCTCCTCAGTCAGAGCCTCGACAAGCTTTGTGCCCTTTTGAAACGGCCCGCTTTCCCTCCCCTTCCGTCTAAGAAATGGGACCTGGGAGCTTGCCGGACTCTTTTCCCCAGAGCTTAAAGGGGTTCAGAAGTAGAGTCCCCCTAATTGGGCCTATGGGCAACTGGGATGCTGGAAGAA
>CAYVMM010000330.1:0-1695 GCA_964452535.1 uncultured Gammaproteobacteria bacterium
AGCCGAGGGCAATCGCCGGGCAGCCGCCCTAGCAGAGGATACCCTGCAGGAAGTTCGGGCCACCATGGGCCTCCAGCCCCCGGGAGAAGACGCCGATTGACCAGCGAGGAGGCGATCGCCCGAGTTGAGGGGGAGCCCCTGGTCCAGCTCCCCGACGACCTCTATATTCCACCGGAGGCCCTAGAGGTCTTCCTAGAGTCCTTTGAGGGCCCACTGGACCTCCTCCTCTACCTGATCCACCGGAACCGGCTTGACATCACCACCATCTCGATCCAGGCGGTGGCCGGGCAGTACTTGGAATACGTCGAGCTCATGCGCCAGACGCGCCTAGACCTGGCTGGGGAGTACCTAGTCATGGCGGCTACCCTGGCCGAGCTGAAATCCCGAAGTCTACTGCCCCGTCCGGCTACGGAAGCGGAGGAGGTAGAGAGCGACCCCCGGACCGAGCTAATCCGCCGGCTCCAGGAATACGAGCGCTTCAAGGAGGCCAGCGAGGCCCTTGATCGCCAGCCAAGGGCAGGACGCGATTTCTATGTCGCTCGGGCCTCGCTGGCTACCGAAGTGGCCTCCCCCCAGGCCGAAGCCTCCCTGCCCGAGCTCCTGGAGGCCCTCCGAGAGATCCTCCAGCGCAGTCGTTTCCATCAGGACCACACCATTGAGTCGCAGGGGCTATCCGTCCGCGAGCGTATGACCGAGATCCTGAGCCGCCTGGAGGAGGCAGCCAGCTTCCAGCTGGAGGAGCTCTTGGATCCGACTGAGGGCCGCGAAGGCCTAGCTGTGACCTTCCTGGCCCTGTTGGAGCTGGCAAAGGCCCAATTGGTGGAGCTATTCCAAGTTGCGCCCCTCTATCCGCTCCACATCCGCAAGCCTTGACCTGGGATCGATCCCGACTCTGTCGTATCCTGGAGGCGGCCCTCTTCGCCTCAGCCGAACCCCTTTCCTTGAACCGCCTCCAGAAGCTCTTTGACGAAGGCCAGGAGCCGGCCTACAACGAGCTGGAGGCGGCGCTGGCCGATCTGACGAACGCTTACACTGGGCGCGGAGTACGGCTCGTGCTCACCGGCGGCGGCTACCAATTCCAGACTGACCCCGACACTCAGCCCTGGGTCCAGCGGCTCTTTCGGGGCCGAACCCCGCGGCTATCGCGGGCAGTCTTGGAGACCCTCGCCATCATCGCCTATCGCCAGCCCACCACCCGGGCGGAGATCGAGGACATCCGGGGGGTAAGCCTTAGCTCGGGGGTACTAAAGACCCTGAGCGAGCACCGCTGGATCCGGGTAGTGGGCCGCAAGGAAGCACCCGGCCGGCCCTTGCTGTACGGGACCACACCCCACTTTTTGAGCGATTTCGGCCTACGCAGCCTAGAGGATCTGCCACCCCTAAGCGCAGTCCATGAAGGCGAGTCCGAGACTGGGCCGGAGCAATCTGCTCCCGATGAGCCCGCCTTCTCCGAAGCGGATGAAGGCAATGAGCCCCCACCCAATGCGTGAACGCATCCAGAAGGCCCTTGCCCGAGCCGGCGTGGCCAGCCGACGGGAAGCAGATCGTTGGGTAACCGAGGGCCGGGTGACGGTCAACGGCCAGCTAGCCATCCCCGGTCAGCAGGTAGTGCCCGGCGAGCAGCGTCAGCCCGACGACGGTCTCGGTGTCGGTGACGGTCTCGCACGCCTCGAACAGCGGCCCCGTGACCGTTCC
>CAYVMM010000331.1:0-333 GCA_964452535.1 uncultured Gammaproteobacteria bacterium
GCGCATAGGGAAGCGGACCGGAGTGCTCTCCCTCCAGCATCCCCACGACGGCCTGAACGCCGCCGCCCTGATCGTCGGATCGCTTCGCGTAGTCGATGTAGTCGGCCCCCGCCTGTTGGGCGGCAAAGGCCCGCTCCAGCTCATTGTAGCAGGAGACCCCAATAACGGCTTCCGGGCCGAGGATCAGGCGAGCTTCGGCCACGGTGATGTCGTCTCGTCCCAAGTGAGCCCCGTCGGCGCCTGCCTCCCGAGCCAGGGTGGGATCGTCGTTGATGATGAGAAGGGCCCCGTAGCGGTGGCACAGAGGGACCAGGGCGCGGGCCTCGCGCAGGC
>CAYVMM010000331.1:343-1688 GCA_964452535.1 uncultured Gammaproteobacteria bacterium
CTTGCACAGCGGGCGCCAACTCCTCGGCCGAAAGGCGTTGGCGGTCGGCAATCAGATAGGCGCCCCGAATGGGAGAGAGGCGATGATCAAGCGCAGCGGTCATGATTCCCTCACATTAGGCTGGACAGCTGAGATGCCTGTATCCTCAGGGCAAAAGGGCCAGGTTTGCAAGGCGGATCCCCTATACCGGCCGGCCCTGGTTAATACCCCCGGCCCGGGTAGGAGCGGCGAGAGCGGCGACCGAGAGGGGGCTGACCGGTCGGGTTTTCGCCCTTCTCCCAGGGAGAGGGTTACCGTAGGAGCTCGATTCATCGAGCGAATGGTGCCCATACCGGTCATTTGCCCCCATAAATGGGGGGTCTATCAGGGCCTGGGGCGTATCTAACAAGGAGGTGCGCGCTTAATGGAAGGGCTTTTAGGGATTGCCCTTGTGGGCAGCGGGCTATGGGGGATCCTGGTGGGGCTGCCTAGCCGTCCTTGGGCGACCCAGGAGCACCTTGAGGCGGCTCCTTTCCCGCCGGTCCCGCCGGAGACCCCACTCGATGACATTACCGCGGTAGTGCCTGCCCGGAACGAGGCGGATTGCATCGAGCGGGCGGTTCGCTCCCTGAGGGGCCAGGGCCGGGGGCTTCGCATTGTGGTGGTAGACGATAACTCCACGGATGGGACAGCCGAGGCAGCTCAGCGGGCGGGAGGCGAGACGGTGGAGGTGATTTCTGCCCCGCCCCTTCCACCCGGCTGGCAAGGCAAACTCTGGGCCTTGGAGCAAGGAACACGCCGGGTCCATACACCGTACCTGTTGCTCCTAGACGCGGACATCGAGCTCCTGCCGGGATTAGTGCCAACCCTGCGTTGGAAGCTTCAGTCCGAAGAGAGGGGCCTAGTCTCCCTCATGGCTCAGCTACGGATGGTTACGGCCTGGGAGCGGCTTCTGCTGCCGGCCTTCGTCTTTTTTTTTAAGTGCCTCTATCCCTTCGCCCGGGTTAATCGCGCTTCGGCTAGGACAGCCGCTGCGGCTGGAGGCTGTATCCTCATGGAGACCCAAGCCCTGGCCGATATTGGGGGTTTTGCCTCGCTCAAGGAGGCGATTATCGACGATTGCGCCTTGGCACGCCAGGTCAAGGCGCAAGGGCGCGCTCTCTGGCTGGGACTGACCCGCTCCGCTTGGAGTAACCGAGCGTATCACCGATTGTCCGGAATTTGGGAAATGGTCGCCCGAACTGCCTTTAGCCAGCTTCGCTATTCCCCTCTCCTCCTAGGGGGGGTTTCCCTGCTTATGGTCCTAGCCTTCTGGGGGCCGCTGCTGGCACTGGCGCTGGGGTCCGGATGGCAGCGAGGGGTCGGC
>CAYVMM010000332.1:0-1686 GCA_964452535.1 uncultured Gammaproteobacteria bacterium
GGGCTCGGGCTCCTGGGATCCCTTCGGCGGGGTGGTCGCCACCTGGCAGACGCTGGTCTACGAGCTCGACGCCCAGATAAGCTACCAGGCCAATACGGCAGCGGAAGGGTTTGAATTCGGCGACATGGCCCGACTGGATGGGTCCTTCCAGTATCGGCTCTGGCCCCGGGTTCTCAGTTCCGGTGTTCCGGGCTTCCTCTACGGGGTGGTCGAGACGAATCTAATCCACCGCCAGGAGAACCGCATCGGGGGCGTCCAGGATCCCGATTCCGGCGGAACCCGGCTTTTCCTGGATCCCGGCCTGCAGTACGTCACAAAGCGATGGGTGGCCGAGGCCATCGCGCAGATCCCCGTCATGCAGGACCTGAATGGGGCCGCTTTGGAAGAGGATTGGCGAATACAGTTCGGCTTTCGGGTTTGGTTGTAGCCTGCGCGCCGACCGGGGCAAATAGCCCATACAGTCCGCCGCAGCGATGAACCGGAACCCGAGCAGGGCGCATTGGCTTGATGGATGGGCGCATTAGGGAAATGATGGTGCCCGAGAAGGGACAAACCATTCGAGCATGGAGCTTCCAATGTCCGGCTATGCCATCGGTGAGGTAAGTCGCCGACTCGATCTGCCTGTGGATACCTTGCGCTACTACGAAAAGATCGGTTTGTTGCAGCCGGTAGCCCGCACCCCAGGTGGGATGCGACGCTATAGCAAAACGGACTTGGACCGGCTTCGCTTTATTCGGCGTGCCCAGGGCATGGATTTCTCCCTCATGGAGATTGCCCAGCTTCTCGAGCTGCGGGACGCACCAGCGAGCGCGCGAGGTTCGGTGCGGGCACTGACGCGTAGCAAGCTGAAAGCATTGGACAAACGCCTTGCCGACCTCCGCCATCTTCGGGAAGAGCTGGCGGGCCTACTGAGCACTTGCGAGAATGAGGGAGGCGAAGGCTGCCCCATCCTGGAGGGGATTCAACGCGACCCCCGAGATTGACCCTCTCACGACCCAGCATGAGGCCGTTCGACCTTTTCAATAATTTCATCAAAGATTAGCCCGCTTGCCCCTCCCGAGGGCTAGATACGGACCGGATCAAGGGACACCCTGGTTTCCCAGTGCCCTCTCGACATTGCTGAAGCAGCTCCGAAAGGGATTGTCGCATGCGAACGAGGTCTTCGATGCGAGTGTCTATCTCGGCCAGCTTTCCCTCCGCCAGAGTTTGAACGTCCTTACAGGACCCATCATCGAGAGTCAAAAGCTCCCGGATTTCCGGAAGGGTGAAGCCCAACCGCTGGGCCCGCTTGATGAATCGAATCCGCTCCACCGATTCCGGGGGATACTCCCGAAATCCCTGCTGAGGCTTGGGCGGATTCGGCAACAATTCTTGTCGGTGGTAGTAGCGAATGGTTTCCACATTGACTCCGGCCTCTTCGGCCACCCGACCGATGGTGCGGACCTTAGGCATGGTTCGGTCCCTCCTATGGGGCGAAGAGCCTGAATCACCCTGCGCAGCAGGAGAGCTCGGCCACATCCCGGATGAAGGTCTGAGCGCAGAGCTTGAGGCCTTCGGCCATGGTGAGATAAGGGAACAGCTGCTCCCCCAGCTGCTGGACCGTCAGGCCCGCCTCGATGGCCATAGCGGCTGTCTGGACCACCTCCCCCGCGCCTTCGGCGACGATCTGGGCCCCCACGATCCGAC
>CAYVMM010000333.1:0-558 GCA_964452535.1 uncultured Gammaproteobacteria bacterium
GGGTTGGCGCAGGAAGTCCGACCTGGCAGACAGCGGCGGTTATGCAGCGCTTCGAGCCGGTGATCGACACCTGCGACCCAGCTGCAGTATTGGTAGTGGGTGACGTGAATTCCACTCTGGCCTGCGCACTGGTCGCATCACGCAAGGGGGTGCCGGTCGTTCATGTTGAGGCCGGCTTACGCAGTCGGGATTGGAGTATGCCGGAAGAGGTCAACCGCGTCCTCACGGACCAATTAGCCGACCTTCTATTTATTACCGAGCAAAACGCAAAAGAAAACTTGATACACGAAGGGATTGCTCCGGAAAGGATTCACTTCGTGGGCAATGTCATGATCGATACTCTGTTAAAGTATCGAGCTCAAGCATTCCGAGCTGAAGCCACTCTGGCTCGAATAACGGGGAAGGAAGAAGCTAAAAATGGGCTGGAGAGTTTTGCCCTGGTCACACTACATCGTCCCTCCAATGTTGATAATCCCGATATACTGGCAAAATTAGTTGAAACCCTTCAGGAAATCAGCCAACGCATCCCGGTAGTATTCCCTATCCATCCTCGGACCC
>CAYVMM010000333.1:568-1675 GCA_964452535.1 uncultured Gammaproteobacteria bacterium
TTGATGGATAAAGCAACCCTTGTGCTGACTGATTCAGGGGGTATGCAAGAAGAGACCACTGCTCTGGGGATTCCCTGCCTTACATTGCGGGATAATACCGAACGGCCAATTACTCTAGACCAAGGAACAAATACTTTGGTTGGCTCTGATCCGACGAGCATCCTGACAGTTGTCGATGAAGTCTTGATGTCAGGAGGGAAAGCAGGACGGATCCCAGAACTCTGGGATGGCCAAGCAGCACTTCGGATCCGGGATATCTTGACAGAGTGGCTCGCCACCCGAGGTTGCAGTCATCGAGACGTTGATAACAAATTGAGCTGTCAGACTAAGACAGCCTAACAAATCTTCTGAAGATGGTTGAACGGGGGTAAGGAGCAAAAAATGATGGGGATCTGGGGGTGGCTAGGTCATCCAGGCAAAACCGATTCTGCCTCCTTGCTGGCCGGCCTAGATCCTGCCTTTTCGGAAGTTGCCCACAATGCAGATTGTCTTGAAGAAGAAGGGGCAGCTGTGGCCTCCCGCTCCTGGCAGGGCCCTCTCCTGGGCCAAGCTAACGGCCTATTGGTTGCCTGTACAGGCTCTCCCCGTCTAGAAGAAGGGAAGCAATCAGCAGAGGACCTGTCCCAACAAATCGCGGAAGCCTATCAGCGGCTTGGGGAAGACCTTCCGGAAATCCTGCGCGGCGCTTTCGCTTTGGCGGTCCTTGAGCCCCAAACTGGTCGAGGGCTTCTCGCTGTAGACCGCATGGGTGTATACGACCTCGCCTATGCCCCTTTAGAGCAAACAGTACTATTCGCCCCCCGGGCCGATACCCTCGCGAGAGATCCTCGCTGCCAAGCCGAACCCCATCCCCAATCCCTTTACGACTACCTTTATTTCCACATGATTCCCCGCCCAGCAACCGCCTACCGCGGCATCTATCGGTTGCTTCCGGGTGAGAAAGTGATTTTGAAACCAAACGCCATAGAGGCTCGACCCTACTGGCGGCCTCGTTTCCAAGAAACGACCCCCCTTACTCTCGCCGAACTCCAAGACCAGTTTCGACAGGCTGTCTATTCAGCAGTGGCTCGGCAAGCCGAGGGCGGTCCAGTCGGCGCCTTCTTGAGC
>CAYVMM010000334.1:0-1674 GCA_964452535.1 uncultured Gammaproteobacteria bacterium
TAACCATCCATTTTCACGTGGATGGTCTTCCAAGGGGAATCAACGTATCGGTCCCGGTTGTCTAGCCCAGCCCGGGTGCCATAAGTGGTCCCCTTACTCCCCGACCACGCAGTTACCTTCATTGGGTACTACTAAAGGATGAGATAACCCCAAATCCTTGTCGAGCCAGATAGGCCTCCATCGAGCTGAGGTCGCTGTTGATCAGCGCCTCTTCAGAGGAGTCGTAGGGGAGATCCATGGAGTCGATCACGATGAAAAGCCCGCCCAGAACGTAGACCACCAGGAAGGAGGCCAGGAGCCCCGTCAGACCTGGAATGGTCAGGATGACTGCCGCGATGTAGATGATGGTGACGTTCTTGAGGACCTGGTCGTAGGCCTCGGGGGTAGTGGTCCACATGCGGTGAAGGAGGAAGCGGGCGCACTGGTGGAGGTTCAGCCAGATGGGCCCGGGAATGCGCCCTTCATGAGTGGCGATCAGCTCATCGTTGATTCGGTCGAAAGGTTCCCGGCCCTCACCGCTTCGGATCGTCTCGTACACCTGGAACAGCCAGCGATCCAGAACCTCCGGTTGGGGAGAATGGGCCCGAGCAGCATCGATGGCCCCCAGAAGGTGGGCAATGCGCTCCTCGAAGGTGTACATTCGGTTCTGGACCGTTGCCAGTTTGGTCGAGAGCAAGATCCCGATGGCGAAGCCCACTACCGATACCACAGTGTCCAGCCCTGGAATCTTCGGCCAGAACCCCAACCCTTCCAGGTACAGGAGGACGGCCTTCGCGGCGAAGGCCATGGCCATGTAGGGCGCGATCCGGGCCAGCAGGCTAAGGCTACGGCTCGTGATCCGGTTGGCGTAGTGGACGAGCTTGACCGTCCGGAGGAGGTGAATCATGCGTAGGCTGCGCAGCCAAGCCAACTCCAACCCATATAAGGGCAGAAAGAGGCCAAGCCACGTGGGCAGGACCGCTAGAAAGTCGATCAGGGCGGAACCGGTGAAAAGGTAGCCCCGCGGGGCGGGCCGAACCAGGATCCGGGCGGCAATCTCAATGGTGAAGGCGGCTGTTATCGCCCACTCCAGAGCCCGGAAGGCCTGAGGATAGCGGGTCGGAATCTCCGGGTACTGGACTCCCACCGAGAGCTGGACGATGGAGACCACGATCAGGGACAGGATCCCGATGAAGACCGCCACCTGGCCCGGCGTTTCCGGATCGAACAGGGCTTGGTCCAGCCAAACCCGTAACCCCATTGGCACTCTCCTGGAATGCAACCTTTGGCAACCTTACCGGGCTTGCTTGCTCAGGGCCAAGGTGCAGGAGTTCTAGGGCGGCAGGAACGGATCAGCCAATCTGGCTGAGTTGGAAAAATCTATGGACTTCTCCCGTTTTGCAAGCCCCTATCGGTTGGAGAAGAGACAGGTTGCGCCAATCGATTCGGCTCTTGATCCGAGCTTATGCACGAGTAGCCAGCTAGCCCCCTTGCAATCCGGTAACCAGAGGGGGCCAAGAGGTTAGGAGAGGCTTGCTGGGCAAATGGGGCGTCATTGAGGCCCTTGGAAGGCCCTCGGCGGGTTTCCGGAGGTGGGTTGAACGGGTTCAAAGCGGCATTCCGGACAAACACACCCTTGGCGAAGCCATCGCCGCTTGCCGATCCGAGTTGTCAGTCGCGGGGGGGCAACCGCCC
>CAYVMM010000335.1:0-1662 GCA_964452535.1 uncultured Gammaproteobacteria bacterium
GAGGAGGCCCTGTTCTTCTTGAAAGGCTGGACCATGGAGATGCTAGCGGAGGAGAAGATCCACGAGGCCATGGCGAGTGGAGGTGAGCTCCACGCCCTTAGCGAGCGGATGCGGGCCATCGAAGAAGAGCACGGGATAGAGCGGGGCGAGCCTTGGTGGCCGAGCCAGGGGCCCGACCAGTGGGAAGCGCTCCGCCGCCAGTGGCAACAGGAGGTGGACGAAATCTTCCTGGAGACCTTGAAGGAACACGGCGAAACGGAGCTTGCCCGGATGTTCAGCGAGGACCCCGAGGGCTTCGATCGTAAGATGGAGGCCGGGCGTCGCCACATCTTCGGGCATTAGCTGGGCCACAAACGAGGTGAAAAACGGCCCAGGAGCGGGCTCCTGGGCCACAACGGGTGGAGATCCCGGGGGACCGTGCTAGGAGGTAGAGAAGTACGGGCCCGGGAGCTGGCACCCGAGGCTACATTGAGGCGGCCTTCACATTGAGCACATTCAAGGCGCCGGGCAGGTGGATGTTGTCGGGGTGGAGATGGCACCAGATGGTAAAGGCGCCGGCCTTATCCGCCACGAACGAAACCGTCTTGGTCTCCCCGGGCTTGAGCGTTTCCTGCACATCGTAGGATTCAACGGAGAATCCCTCACTGACCGGCGTGTTGTTCTTCACCTTGATGGTGACCTTGTCGCCTTCCCTGACCGTCATATCGGAGGGCTTATTGAGGACGTTGAACGCACGCACGTCCTTGAAGGTATGCCCTTCGATGGTTAGCTTTTCTTCGTCGATATTGTGCGCATCCATTCGGATTTGGAAGTTGCGCTCGGCTGCTTGGGCCGTTCCGATAACCAAAAATCCGGCCATCAATCCCCCAATCGCGTATCTTAGAGCAGTCATTAGGCGCCTCCTTGAATGAGAATGATGATTGTTAGATTCTTTAAGGGTAGAAGCGGGGCGACGGGCTGTCAACAAAAATGGGAACGACTCTTATTCTATTTTTTGTCCGCGGTTGCTCCGGGCGGCGAGAGTGTAGCTGGAGGGCCCAGTCCTCATACCGTCTGATCTGGCCTATGTTGGGGAGATCCCGAAGCGGAAGCTTGCCTCGGCGGAGTCGTTTCGTTTGAGCATCCCCCTCTCCTCAGTACGGCTTTGTCATTTCGGCCTAAAGCGGTAGCCGGTGCTAATCAATCGGTGTCGGAGGCCGATTCATGGGGCGATCGGGGGGAATTGCCCGGGTGTGTCCGATCTCACCCTTTTTGCCGTCGGAGGCTGATTCATCAGGCGAATGCCTCGGATGCCCCTCGAGGGATAGGAACGCTGTGTAGGAGCGCGATTTATCGAGCGAACCGATTCATTGGGCGAACAGGGCGCTCACACCCGGTATTTCCGTACTAGTTTGCTGAACCGCCGCTGTCGGCTTCGGCAATGCCTTCGGAGGATGATGGGGGAGCAGATGGCAATTCCTGAAGGGATTGCCAGAGGTGCGGTGGGGCGAAAGCATTGCCGATTATTGGGCTTGCAGTCAGTGCTTTCCAGGGGCCATGGCGACGCCGCGGCGCTCCCAATTGATGTAGGCCTCCAGCTGCAGTATCTGAGTGGAGTCCTCCGGCAGGGGTGCGCTCAAAGCGGCGATGGCCTTGGTGACATGTGTCATCGTGATTTCGTCG
>CAYVMM010000336.1:0-1662 GCA_964452535.1 uncultured Gammaproteobacteria bacterium
TCGCCCGTCTTGGCTGTACCCCCTACCACGGTCCGGTCGAGGCGTTTGCTCAAGTAGTGGAGACGGCCCAGCATAATTCGCCGCTCCTGGTGGTGGCTGATGCCCCACGCTCTGCTAGTGCTCGCGGCGACCTCGGGGCCAAGGTGCAGGCTTTGGAGACCTTGGATAGGGAGTGGCTAGGGGTCTTGGAGGCTGCTTTGGCCTCGCGTGCCTTAGGGCGGGTTGGGATCGCTCTGGGACCCGAGGCCCCCATTGGGGGCCAAGCTAGGAAGCCGGTTCCGCCTTGTCCGGTATTCCTCTGTCGAGCTGGGCGGGTCTGGCCTTGGGACCGGCCGGAGGTCCTAAGTGAACGGAATCGGACAGGAACCATCATTGATTGGTCGGAGCTGCTGGCATAAGCTTGGCCTAGCAAGGCCCCGACTTAGCCCCTTTCCTTCTCGCCGCTGCCCCCTCTCGGAGAGAGCGTGAGCCGAGCCGGTTACCGCGAGTGGGTGCAACGTCCCCGGGATCCAAGGGCGGAGCATCGCCTCATCGAGGCGGGAACTGAGCCCCTCTTGGCCCGGCTTTACGCTGCTCGCGGGATTAGTGCCCCTTCTCAGCTGGATTACCGGCCCCATGCCCTAGCATGTCCCGACAGCCTGCTTGGCATGGAGGACGCCGTCGGTATCTTGGCTCAGGCTGTGGAGCGCGACTGGACCATTTGCATTGTCGGCGATTTCGACTGTGACGGAGCCACCGGCACAGCTCTAGCTGTCATTGCCCTGCGTGCCATGGGAGGCCAAGCCACCTACATCGTACCGGATCGTTTCCGGTTCGGTTACGGTCTGACGCCGGCAATCGTAGATGAAGCCGCGGAAGCGATCAATCCGGACATTCTGGTAACGGTCGATAACGGAATCACAAGCAGGGAAGGGATAGCGGCTGCTCAAGCCCGGGGAATGAGGGTAATTGTGACTGATCATCACCTCGCCTCCCAAGGGCTGCCCCCGGCCGAGGCCATTGTCAATCCCAATCAACCGGGCTGTCCCTTTCCGAGCAAATCCGCCGCTGGCGTGGCAGTCGCGTTCTACGTGATAGCCGGACTCAGGAGCCGGCTTCGGGAAACCGGCTGGTTTGCCCGTCAGGGGCTCAGTGAGCCCCACCTTGGAGCCCTATTGGATTTGGTGGCCGTCGGTACGGTGGCCGATGTGGTACCACTGGACCAGAACAATCGGATCTTGGTTCGGCAAGGCCTAGAACGGATCCGTTCCGGGCAGGCTCGGCCGGGAATCCAAGCTCTGGTGGAGCTGGCTGGACGCGAGCCCAGCCAGCTCCAGGCCGTGGATTTGGGCTTTGTCGTGGGTCCTCGTCTTAACGCCGCGGGTCGTTTGGAGGACATGGGCCTGGGGATTCGGTGCCTGCTCACTGAGGATAGGAAAACCGCGCGCGAACTTGCCGGCGAGCTGGACTGCCTTAACCGCCAGCGCCAATCCCTCGAGACTTCCATGCATGACGAGGCCTTGAACCGTCTGGTCGCTGACCCGGGTCTGGCAGAGCGCCACGGTATCTGCCTTTTCCGTCGGGATTGGCATCCCGGTCTCGTGGGGCTGGTGGCCTCTCGCATCAAAGAACGGCTTCATCGGCCGGTCATCGCCTTTGCCCCGGCCGAGGAAGGGACCCTCA
>CAYVMM010000337.1:0-1660 GCA_964452535.1 uncultured Gammaproteobacteria bacterium
GAGGAGCACGATCAGGATGACGACAAGGCCGACGAGCAGCTGACCCAGGGGGTCCGGACCGCCCTGGGGCTGGGCGGCCTTCCCGAGGGCCGCCCCGCTAATCTCGCATACTAGGGTTATGTCGCGAATTGAGGGACCCGAGGGCAAGCGGGCTGAACAGGCTTCGTCGGGCGTTGGTGGGCCCTGCCAGGGTGGCAGGGCTCATTCGCTGCGGGGTAGGGATTAGGCCTGATCCCCCGAGCAAGCCAGCCAGTGAGTACTGCATTGTCATTTCGGTCCAGAGTGGCAGCAGGGGCTAATCAACCGGTGTCGGTGCCCGATTTCTAGGGTGATCGGTGGGAGTGCGCCCGGTCTTACCTTTTTCGCGGTGGGAGCCCGATTCATCGGGCGATTCTGGGGCAATCGAGGCCCGTCCGCCAATCGCCCACTAAAGCGAGCTCTACAACAGCGGCTCTCTCCGTCGGGAGGGGCTTCGTAAGCGGGGCGAGCACCCTGACCCGATTAAGCCCGTTTTGGTCGCGGCTCTCGCCGCTCCTACCCAGGCCTGGAGCGTATCTAACGAAGCCATGCTAGGGCCTAGCTAAACAAAGCGGTATGAGATGGCTCGAATAGGAGAGGAGCTTATGAATCCCATGGCGCGCGATGTCCAGCGCTTGGCGCGCTACGACAGCGACACCCACGACTACACACTGGCCATCATTACCGATGAGGATCAGGCCTCTCAGGTGACCTTGGAGGACGGCCAGATCGCCTGGCGCTCCATGCTCCGCTACGACTGGATGCGGCGCACTGTGGATCCGGCAACCCGTCGGGCTCGCTACACCTTCGAGGAGGTTCCGGAAGAACGGGGAGGAAAACGCCAGCTGATTAGCCTCATCGCTGAAGGGGGACGAGGCGCGGAATTCTCGGAGCTGGTGCTGTTCGGGGAAAAGCTGCTCGCCTTTGACGATCGAACGGGATTGGCCTGCGAGGTGCGCGCCGGTTATGAGCTCATCCCTCGCCAGATCCTGATCACGGGGAGCGGAGATGATGTATTCAAAGGCTTTAAGGCGGAGTGGGCCACTCTGAAGGGCAATCAGCTGGTGGTGGGCAGTCACGGCAAGATTGGCCTCGATGACAACGGGCGCTTATGCCCTGGCTTTGAGGAATGGGTGAAATACATCGATCCCGATTATCGGATCCACAGTGTCAACTGGCACGAGCGGTACCAGGCCATGCGCCATGCCCTGGGGATCGACCCGAGCCAGGGGTATCTCATCCATGAGGCCGCCGAATGGCATCCCCACAAGGAGCGCTGGTACTTCTTCCCCCGCAAGGTCTCCTATGAGCCCTTCGATGAGGCCCTGGATGAACGGGAGCGGGGCGGCAACCATTTGTTGGTGGCCAACGAGGACTTCACCGAGATCGAGGTCCTCACCGTGGGGGAGCGGGTGCCGGAGCGGGGCGTATCTTCCATCAAGTTCGTCCCCGGTCATCCGGAGGAGTGCGTGGCGCTGAAGAGTGTGGAGTGCGAAGGACGCACCGAAACCTACGCCTTCTGCTTCGACCTCGATGGCCACATGCTCAGCGACGAGATCTACCTCGGTGCCTACAAGTGCGAGGGGGTAGAGATTATCTAAGAAATGGACCTGTCAGGGTGAGCTCTCAAAAAAGGTGTCAT
>CAYVMM010000338.1:0-1656 GCA_964452535.1 uncultured Gammaproteobacteria bacterium
CGCCCCCAGCTTCCCATGTCAAGCTTTCCGGTGCCAGGGACAGGAAGGGCTCATCGGCTAGCAGGCGCTGGTACTCGTCGAGGTCGATGGCCTGTGAGGCAGGCGGCCAGCTGTCGCTCCGCGAGACCGGCGGGCCGTCTAAATTGGCATGTACGCCCCTCTCGGTCTGGGCACGCGAGCGATCCCCCGGCGATCCCACGGCTAGCTGGGATGGGGCCTTGTCAAGGCCTGATCTCCGCCTTTCTGTGGAAAATGCCCAGAGCACGGATGGGGGCATGTGGCGTTTCCCCTTCGTGATCAGAGGGGGCCAGACCATCCAATCCAGGGAAAGGCACAAAGCCCCAGTTAAAACGATAGAGCCTACTCCTGCCCTTTTCAATGGGTTGGTAACCCGCGTGTCTCCAGCGCTTAAGGTCTCCTCCCTTCCTGACCGGGGAGGCCATTTCCCGGGGTCAGTCCGCGTTGGGGAAGAAGGCCTGCTGCCCCTGCAGCCGATAGTTGGCGATGGCTTCTTGGCCGGCCGCGGAGACCAGCCAGTCGACAAAGGCCTGGGCCATGTGCTGTTTCACGTGCGGATGCTTCGCCGGATTCACCACCATCACGCCATACTGGTTGAATGGTAGCGGATCGCCTGCCACGAGGATCCTGTAGCCTGCCTTATTCTCGAAGTTCAGCCAAGTGGCCCGGTCACTCAGGGTGTAGGCCCCCATCTGCACCGCGGTGTTCAAGGTGGCGCCCATGCCGGATCCCGTCTCCCGGTACCACTCGCCGCTCGCCTTCTGTGGGTTGACCTCGGTCCGGGCCCACAGCCCGAGCTCCTTCTTGTGGGTGCCGCTGTCGTCGCCGCGCGAGGCAAAGGCCTCCCCGGATTTGGCAATCTGGGCCAAGGCCTTGGACGCGCTGTCCATGCCCCGGATATCGGCTGGGTCGTCCTTGGGCCCAATGAGCACAAAGTCGTTGTACATCACATCAAAGCGGCGGATGCCATAGCCGTCCGCGACGAAACAGTACTCACTCGGCGTGTGGTGGACCAACAGCACGTCGCCGTCGCCGTTACGAGCATTGCGGATGGCCTGGCCGGTGCCGACGGCGACCACCCGCACATCGATCCCGGTCAGCTCCTCGAACTTCGGCAGCAGGTACTCGAAAAGTCCTGAGGCTTCGGTGGAAGTGGTGGATTGTACGACAATGTAACGCTCGCTGTCCTGGGCAATGGCCGAGTCCATCGCCTGTATGGTAAGGCCCATCAGGAGGGTCGCCAGACCAAGGCCGAGTCGTTTCCGTTGGTTCATGGAGGTTTCCTCCTTGTCGTTTAGGGCTGTGTGAACACGGGTAGATCACAATACGAGCTCCCCGGCGAGAAAGGCTCGGGCCTGCTCGCTTTGTGGGCGCTCGAAGAATTCGGTCGCCGGGGTTCGCTCCATCAGGTGCCCCTTGTGCAGGAAAACCGCCTCATCGGCCAGACGTCGGGCTTGGCCCCGGTCGTGAGTGGTAGTGACGATCTTAGTGCCCTGGGCCCGGATTTCGGCCGCCATGCCCTCTACCGCGTACGCGCCATGCGGATCCAGATTCGCAGTGGGCTCGTCCAGGAATAGGACCGCTGGACGAGTGGCCCAGGCGCGGGCGAGGGCTAGGCGCTGCTGCTCGCCGCTGGAC
>CAYVMM010000339.1:0-1653 GCA_964452535.1 uncultured Gammaproteobacteria bacterium
TGGCTCTCCCGCACTTTGGGTGGAAGGACGGAATAAGGGCGAGTAGTCTCGTGGCAAACCAATCGGCAGTGGGTTTCCCTGTTATGACTCTCCCCGACGCTGTTCTCCCAAAGGGTCTTTGCCTCACCGACCTCCTCCACGAGGAAGAGACAATCACCGTCCATGCCCGGAGCATCACTTCAACCGCACGATGTCCTTTATGCCATCAGGTCTCCTATCGGATTCATAGTAGATACAACCGTACTCTTTCAGACCGGGCCTGGGGCGGCATGGCCGTCCGTCTTGTGATCACCGTGCGCAAGTTCTATTGTCCTTTCGGCTCGTGCCCGCGCGAGGTGTTTGCCGAGCGGCTGGAGGGCCTGGCTAAGGCGCATGGACGCAGGACCCTCCGCCAGCGTGAAGCCCTTGATGCGATCGCGTTGGCCCTGGGAGGAGAAGCCGGTGCCCGGCTTGCGCTGCAGCTGGGACTGCCCATCAGCCCGGATACCCTGCTCCGCTACATTCGCTTGATCCCCGAACCAGACGCTTATGCGCTCCAGGTGTTGGGGGTGGATGATTGGGCGTGGAGAAAGAGTGATCGCTACGGAACAATCTTGGTCGAGCTGGAAAGGCGCTGCATCGCCGACCTGCTGCCTGAGAGATCATCGGGAAGTTTTGCGGGTTGGCTTGCAGAGCACCCCGGAGTCCAGGTCATCAGCCGGGATCGAGGCGGTGAATATGCAGCGGGTGCCACCCAAGGGGCACCCAAGGCGATTCAGGTGGCCGACAGGTTCCACCTGATCAAGAATCTCTCTGAAGCTGTCGAGAATGTGCTGAAGCGCCACATTGCCCTTCTCGCCCGACTTCCTTCGCCCGATTCTTCGTCGTCGCTGCCTACACCGCCGCGCCCGGAGCGTGAAGCGGCCCGTCAGAGAACGCACAACACAAGGGTCAAGCGCAACGAAGCAGTTCAGGCGCTGGCGCGACAAGGAATGAGCCAGTGTGCGATCGCGAGAGCCCTACAGCTCAACCGCCGAACTGGCGGGCAATCCCTGCGGAGCGATGCCACGCCGGAGCGGCCACGGAAGGAGGTTCGCTCCAGTCTTCTGGCCCCTTACCAGGGTTACATTCTCGAGCGTTGTCGACAGGGTTATTGGAATGCCATGGGACTTTGGCGAGAAGTCACCGCACTGGGCTACCCGGGCCAGTACAAGTCGGTCAGCCGATTGGTGAGCTCTCTTCGCCAACGGGCAGTCGAGGTATCGCGTTTCCCCGCCCGGTCAAGGGATTGACCTTGCGCAAGACTAGGGGGCTGCTCATGAGGCGTCCCAACAGGCGGAGCAAGACCCAACATGCCACAGTCAAGGCCTTGTCCGAATTGCATCCCGAAATCGAGACTGTCGTGCGGTTGTTTGAAGACTTCGCCCGCATCTTGCGTCATCAGCTCCCTGAGCAACTGGAGCAATGGATGGCGGAGGCTGGCAGGAGCGGAATCGCCGATATGCAGGGATTTGTGACCAAGCTCCGTCAAGATCTGCAGGCGGTCCTTGCTGGGATCAGGCTCCCCTGGAGTCAGGGACAAACCGAAGGCCAGATTACCAAATTGAAGCTTATCCGGCGGCAAATGTATGGCCGTGGCAAGTTCGATCTGGTGAGGAAGCGAGCACTCCGAGT
>CAYVMM010000340.1:0-1648 GCA_964452535.1 uncultured Gammaproteobacteria bacterium
GGGGCGGCCCCTGGGTGCTCAGCCAAGGCCCCGAGCCCGCCGCGTTTGCCAACCTGGACCGGGCCTGGGAGGCCGCGGATGGGCTCCGGGAGCTGGGTTCCTTACTCATCCGGGGCCGGCGATAAGGGGAGCGCCGGAATCGCCTATCGGCCCCAGCAGCAGTTACTCTTCCAAGGGTCGCCGAGGGGTAGAGCCAACGGTATGGGCCTGCGGCGGGTCGGAGTGCCTATGGTACAGCATGCAGTCAAGAAGGAGAGCGACGTGGCCGGTGACTCTGCGCCAAGCAATGTGACCAACCTACTCGACCGGATCGACGAGGTTGCGGAAAGAGGCCCTGTCTCCCTGGGAATGGTCCTGGAGACATTTGGCCGACGCTTCTTCGGCCCGATCCTGCTTGTTGCGGGCCTCGTCACCCTCGTGCCCCTTATTGGCGATATCCCAGGCGTGCCCACGATCATGGGGGTACTCGTACTCTTGACGAGCGTCCAGCTCCTAACCGGGCGTTCGAGCCTCTGGCTACCGCCCTCGCTGCTCGCCCGGAAGGCATCGGGCGAAGCAGTACAACGAGCGCTTAGGTGGATGCGCCGACCGGCACGGTGGCTCGATCGGGTCACGCGGCCACGCCTTACCGCTTTTACAACCGGGGTGAGTGTGTACGCTGCCGCCGCGGTATGTCTTGTGATTGCCATCGCGATGCCGCCGATGGAGCTGGTACCCTTTAGTGCCAATGGGGCGGGGATCACCCTCACGGCATTCGGTCTCGCCCTCATCGGGCAGGATGGGATGCTGGCGCTCGCCGCGTTCGCTGTCACCGGTATCATGGCCGGCGGAATGCTCGCAGCTCTTCTCTGAGTAGCGATCCATCGTTCACCATAGGCTCCGACCCAGGTTTCCGCGTCTTGGGGCTAACCCACAAAGACCGGGAAAAGGGCTGGCACTACCGGGCTGCCCGGCCTCTACCGGATCCGTTGCGGGGAGGCTACCGCGGCAATGAGCCAAATATGCCCAGGTCCACCGCACCACGACCCTCGGCGTTGCCGGAAGGCTCCGCTGTGGGGGAAATCTCGCCGGTCGATCGAGGCTAGCTGAATACTCGGCAGTACGAGGGGTGGATCGTGCAGCGGTTCCCGGTATTGCCTCTCGACCTACGCCCCCTAAATGGGACTCCTACGGTGGCCATTTGCCCTCCAGAAATGATTGGGGTCTGCCTTAGCAGAAAGGCATGGCCGGATTTCGAAATAGACCTTGGGATTATATAGTTGCGGGAGCCCATCCCCAGCCTGCTTTGGAGGGCACGCAGTTATAGAATTCTGGTCATCAACCTTCGCCCTGATCGGGGTTAGTCTCCTTGCGGTAATCGCGGCCGGCCACGCGTTGCTCTACAAGCGCGATCCGCGCTCGGCCTGGGGCTGGATCGCCGTCTGCCTGATGTTTCCAGTAGCCGGGGCGCTCTTGTACTTCCTGTTCGGTATCAACCGCACCCGCACACGGGCCCGCCAGCTTCGCAAACAGGCGCCTTCCTGGTTCCGTATCGGCTACGAGCGCGCAGAGGAGGAGCACGGTGAGGCGATTATCGTCTCGAGCTTCGACGTTCCGGCGGAGTACACCGAGCAGGCGCGGATCTCGCAGGCCGTTACGGGCTGGCCGC
>CAYVMM010000341.1:0-1647 GCA_964452535.1 uncultured Gammaproteobacteria bacterium
CGTAGACGGAAGGTTGGCGATGGCGGGCCTCTTCGGGATCGCGGTAGCGCCCACTCAACCGCTCGAGCCGGTACAGCGTATCCAGACCGGCCACGGTTGCCAGGCCGTGCCACTTGAGTACGCGCGCCTCGACTTGCCATTGGTCGCCGCGCAGCTCAACGGTTCGTCCTTCACCGGATGGGCGCACAATACGCGTGCGGAAACGCTGAGGGCCGAGCTGATCAAACGAGAGGTTAGCCACGGGCGACTCGGCCGTTAGTCGCTGATAGGTGAGCATATTCAGGGCGGCTGCTGCCATCAGTCCCGCGCCGGCGAGACAGGGTAGCGCCATGACACCCCGAGTCACGCCAGCGCCGAGGCGCATCCGGCGGAGACGAACGACCGCCTGACCGAACAGGAAACTCCCCAGGAGGAGTAGTAGCGCCAGCACCGCCATATAAGCGTAGGTAAGCAAGTCGATCCAGGACATGAAATCTCGCTTACGCGGTCAGTTCCGCCTGCCGACGGTTGGGTTCCCTCCCAGTGCGCGGGATAGACCATCGTGGCATCAGACTTTATGAGCACCTCGATAGAATGGCCCAAAACGACTTATGAGGGGGGCGCCACCCTTGATAAGGGGCCTTTCCAAAATTAGAACCTTACTATAGTAACAGGGAAATCCCCCTTAGGATGTCTCAATATCGATTGCAAGTGCTATTATATTGCTTTATTATTATCCAATCTAGCCAGTTTTCTAATCCCACTAGTCAACAAGAGGATAGGATGGATGGCGGAGATTCGAGAGCTATCGGCCCAGATTGCGGCCAATTACGCTACCAATGCCGATTCGGCGGAGGAAGTCATGAAGCTCCTCCACGACTGTTATAATACGCTGCTGACCATGCAGGGGGGAGAGCCGGTGGCTCTCTCAGGCAAGGAAGCAGGGGCCGATAGCGAGGCTGGGCCGGAGAGGCGGGAACCGATTATGCGGCCCCAAAAGGCCCTGAGTAACAACGCCATCAACTGCCTAGTCTGCGGGAAGGAGTTCAAGACCCTCAAGCGCCATCTCTATAAGGCGCATGGGCTAACGCCCCGGGCATATCGGGAAGCCTTTGACCTGGATAAGGATTATCCCCTAGTGGCGCCGAGCCTTTCGCAACAGCGGTCTCAAGTGGCCAAGGAAAATGAGCTTGGGGAGCGCTTGGCCGAAGCCCGTCGAAAGCGGCGCGAGGATGCAACGTCGGAGTAGCGGTTCCCCTAGGTCCCTATGACGTTTTCAGGCCTGGGCTATCCTTGGGCTTTCTTTGTACTTCGCGCTTCCGGATGGAAAAATGGCTCAAATGGCCCCCGGCTAAGCCGTTTCTGCTCGGGATAGTGCCCAGGGGCTAGCCCTGGACAGCTTCCAGATCATGGGAGATGACCAAGAGGGCCCCGTATACTCTTGAAGGGCCAGAATGAGGGCGTGGCGCATCTCCAGATCCAAGTGGTTAGTGGGCTTATCCAGGCGTAGCAGATCCGCTCGGGCCATGAGGATAGATGCCAGACTGAGCCGGATCCCCCAACCGCCAGAAAAACCGACACCGGCACCTCCTCGTTGCCGGTGGCAAAGCCTAGGGCGCGTCTGCAAACGCACAGCCACAGCCAGTTCGCCGCCCGCTTCTCGCAGCG
>CAYVMM010000342.1:0-1642 GCA_964452535.1 uncultured Gammaproteobacteria bacterium
CTTCGGGGACTACGGCGCGCCAGCTTGACCGCGAGCCCGATGCCCGCCTGGTGGGCTATGGCGGCATGATCGGGGAGAGCTTCTTGGCCCTGATCGCGGTCCTGGCGACTACCGCCGGGTTTTCCAGCTACGCCGCCTGGGCCGATCACTATGCGAGCTGGGAAGCGGGCTCCGGGCTAGGGGCCAAACTGGGGGCGTTCATCCAAGGTACCGGTTTGTTCCTCCACCAATGGGGCATCCCCCAAGGCTTGGCGGAGGCCTTCGTTTCGGTGGTTGTGGTGGCCTATGCCTTGACCTCGGTGGATTCGGGAACGCGGCTACTGCGCTACAACCTCAACGAGATCGGAGCGACCTTCAATCTACGCCTGATGGAAGACCGCTGGGTGGCCACCTTCTTGGCAGTAGGGGCGATCGGCTTCTTTGCTTTTTTTGAGGTGGATGGCAAGCCGGCGGGCCTGCACCTGTGGGCCCTTTTTGGCACGACCAATCAAATCCTTGCTGCCTTGACCTTGCTGGCGGTATCCGCTTACTTGTTCTATACGCGCCGACCGGTGATCTATACCGTCATCCCCATGCTGGCGGTGCTCGTGGCTACCGTAACGGCCATGGTCTACAATCTTGCCGATTATATCGTCGCGGGTAACTGGGGGCTCACTATTGTGGGTGGCATCATCCTGATACTGGCCCTATGGGTGGTCTTGGAGGGGCTCTCCATGTTCCGGGCCTATCGGGAGCGTCGTAAGGAGGCGATTGAGCCCGCAGCCGAGGAGGGTGGCCCTGTTGCCTGAATTGATCACAAGGGCTATAGGGAAAGGATCGGGGCCGAAGCGGTAGGGGCATCGAAGGCATAGCCGAGCTTTTCGATATCCGACCGGAAGTGATGCTCGACTAGCTCAACTGCGGCGTTGGAATAGTAGGAGCGGTAATCCTCCCGTGCCCGACTCTGACGTTGATGGGGAAGGGCAGGAATCCGGGGCAGTCCCATCCGTCGGCAGGCCTCGGCAAAGTCCCTCGCAAACGCTTCGTATCGGCCGACAAAGTCCGCAATGCATCGCCCTTGCAGGTCGATGAGGTGGTGCCACTGCGGTTCCGTCGAGGCGTCTAGGATGTAATGCGCTGGCCGTTCCTCCTCCAGCTTGAAGCGGAGGAAGGCCTCGAAGTTGGAAATGCCCGCCAATAGCTGGGGCCGCTCCCGGCGGATGTGATGCCATGAGCTTACCTGTCGATCCCAGGGATTGCGCACGAAGGCAAATTTGAACAGGCGGTCGAAGACCTCCGCTGGGAGCATTTCCTTGGCTGCGACTGCCTTGGCATGGCGAGGGAACTTGAGCCCGAGTCGGTGTCCGGTCAAATGATCGAGGCGACTGCAAAGGAACTGGGGCAACCGGTAGGGATCGGCCCATTTGTAGCGGGCCAATGCGGCCCGGATGCTGGTTCCGCCGGTTTTAGCGGTATGTATAAAGAGGAATTGGTAGCGGTAAGAGAGAAGCATGATCCCCCTATGTCCGATTGTTGACTGGCCGGATCAAGCTGGCCAGTCTCCTTGTCTCGGCGGAGCGAGGCCCATGACCGAGAGATAGGCCCGAGCGCTGGCATCGGCGTCGAAAGGGGAAGCGGCCTCTCGGAGGGCTTCCGCCGAAAG
>CAYVMM010000343.1:0-1642 GCA_964452535.1 uncultured Gammaproteobacteria bacterium
TGGCGCGCTGGGCGCAGAGGGGTCAGCAGCCGGAGTGATCCCGCTGGCGGCGGCTCCGGGGGCGGCAGGGCAAGACCGACACCGAGATATGCTCTTGCTGTGGAGTGCTCGGTTCCAGCTGTGATCTGTTTCCTACGAGATCGCTTCGTCACTCCGTTCCTCGCGATGACGGAGTCGGCTGTTGTCATTGCGAGGCTCCCTCTGGACGCGATTTGGACCTTTTCCCCACCATTAGGCTGATTTCAGGTTTCTGAAATCGGTGAGCACTTCGGGAAAGGCCCCCTTGCCACCGTGGGACTGAGTATCCAGTACCCGGTCGGCTCCATATTGACTTCCCGAAGGGAGAAAACTAAGCTAAATAGACTAAGTCCATATGGGGGCGCCATGGAAACCATCAACATCCACGAAGCCAAAACACGGCTGTCTCAGCTCCTGGAAGAGGTCCAAAAGGGGCATCCCTTCATCATTGCTAAGGCCGGCAAGCCCATCGCCCGGGTCACTAGTGTCGATGCCCCAGCGCCCGAGCAGGCCCAACGGACTGGCTTCCTGCGCGGAGAGATCCAGGTTCCAGAGGATTTTGACCGAATGGGGGGAGAAGAGATACGGGTGCTTTTCGAGGATGAGGATGCACCTTCTTCTTGATACCCACATCCTGCTATGGGCCGCCGGGATTCCGGAGAGGCTCTCCGACCAAGCCCGCGCGCTGATCGAAGACCCGAACAACGGCCTTCTGTTCAGCGCAGCTAGCCTGTGGGAGATCACCATCAAGCGAGGTTTGGGACGGAGCGATTTCCGGGTAGAGCCGGAAATCCTACGCCGCGGCTTGACGGAAAACGGCTACGAAGAGCTCGTCATTACCAGCACCCATGCTACGGCTGTCGGGCGGCTGCCCCCTATTCACAAAGACTCCTTCGACCGGATCCTGGTGGCACAGGCCGAAACCGAGGGCGCCTTGTTGCTTACCGTGGACGAGATGGTGGCTCAGTACCCGGGCCCGATTCGTCGAGTATGAGTCCTTAAGCAGAGAGGGAGCACGACGCCGACGGAGCCAAGTTTTAGCCAACAGTGTGACTGATAATGGGTCTTATTGAAAACCGCCTCCATAAGAGCACACGGGGCTTCAAAGAATAAATCCCGAAACCTTTGCCTTTCCAGCGGAACATTCCGGGGAGAAGCTATCTGCCTATCCACTTCGGTCAGGGAGGGACCGTCATTGCGAGGCTCCGAAGGAGCCGAAGCAATCTGGCAGAATAACGCTGTCATTGCGAGGGCCCACCGGGCCCGACGCAATCTCGTTGGAACACCAACGGCGTCAGAAGTGCCTGTTCTGGCTGTGCTCCGTTGCCTACGAGATCGCTTCGTCGCCTGTCGGCTCCTCGCGATGACGGAGTCGGGTTTCCCTGCGAGATCGCTTCGTCACTCCGTTCCTCGCGATGACAAGGGCCTGTCATTCCGAGCGCAGCGAAGGAATCTCCCGAAAGGGCTCTTTGGGAGATCCTGGATCGAGTCCGAGGCGTCTGGGATGACTCGGGAGTGAGATAGGCTGAGCCCCCTGGTTGGTGGTAAAGAGCCGATTGGCGGCTCGTTGGGATTAGCTGGCTTCACCAGATTGTCCGAGGGTAATGGGCGTGGATCGCCGCGT
>CAYVMM010000344.1:0-1631 GCA_964452535.1 uncultured Gammaproteobacteria bacterium
GACATTCATGAGGCGTTCCTTAAGCTGGGTTGTGCCATGATCCTGTTGAACCATCGCCAGAAGATTTGTTAGGCGCTCTTAGTAGTTGCCTCCTCCTCCAGCTCGCCGTTGGCGAAGATGCTCTTCAGGTGCATGAGGACGTTCTCCGGCGAGGTATCGAAGACCTCGCCCATCTGGCGTTGGGTGAGCCAGATGGTCTCGTCCAGCAGACGAACTTCCACCTCCCCGCTGGCTTCCGGGTAGATGGCGATCCGGGCTTCCTGGTCCTCCTCCGCCATGCCCTTATCCTCCTTGATTGCTCAAGGCCTCGCCCAGGATATCCTTGAGCTGGTCGCGCAGCTCCCGGGTCTCCGCTTGTTGGCGCTCGTACTTGGCCAGCAGCTCCTCGGGGTCGTGGTTTGAAGTTACCCCGCTTCCGTGGCCTCCTCATAGGCTCTGGGGGGCTGGTGACCGAGGGCAGAGTGGCGCCGTCTCGGGTTGTACCACCCTTCGATAAATTCGAAGATCGCCTGCATCGTAACAACCGCCAACCGAGCCCATGGACTGGGCGATGCCGAACTCCTTACAGCGTTGGCCGAAGGCTAGCGAAGTGTATTGGCAGCCCTGATCGGCCAGCTCCGCCTGGATACGGAGGCGCCATAGGTCCCATCGGAGGGACCTTGGATCCCCTGAACGCCTTCAGTCGCCGTAGCTCCGCCACAAACGGCAACATCCAACAACGCTCTGAGATCAGGATCGAGACCGCGAATGATGCCCCAGGTAGTCCAAGGCCGCATGCGCCAGAAAGCTTGACCGGCTCTCCCCCTCTTCCTTCGCGGCCCGATCGATGATCGCGAGAATGCGCTCAGGGAGGGAGACATTGATCCGGCGGACTTCGCCCGAGAGATGGGAGAGATCAACCTCCACAAGTGCCCAGGTTCCGTCTTTATAGGCGGGATCCTTCTGGTGCTCGGCAATGGGGGCCTGTTCCGGTATGGGGTCCCCGTCCGCAAGCATCCCCTCTATGTGCCCTTCAATGGCCTCCTTGGCGTTGTCCAAGGCCTGCTCAAAGGTAGCTCCCGCAGAGAAGCACCCGGGCAGGTCGGGCACTGCCACCCCGTAATCGCTTTTGGCTTCCTTATGGATCACGACTGGGAAGCGCATGACCTATTCCTCCGTCCAATCCCAACCGGCTTGGCGAAAAATGTTCCGCAGCGTACCGGTTGGAAGATCCTTCTTGGGGTGCGGTACGGTTATCTTCCCCGGCTTTTCAGGATGCTTGAACTGATGGTGACTTCCTTTCTAGTAAGGCAATGAGTCCGCCAAGCTAAACTTGGGCACTCACAGTCCTGCCGGCACATCACGGAGGCTGATGAATGCTTTCACTGGAGGGCCGAGGGCGAGCCATTCCTGGCCCAGGAATGGGAGGCCTTGCAGGTTCTTGCGGGGGCCAAGGAACCGGCCACGGCCTCCCAAACCCCTTTTCTGAATCCATTTAGGCCAAATGGATTTCAATGACATTCCAAGTGACAGACGATACCCGATGAGCAACCAACAAGAAGACCGGCCGGAGCAAAGCGTCGCTTGGGTCACCTATGGGTCAGGTCTTGTTTTTTGCCTCGGCCATCCTGCGAGCGATCCGGCTGACGCGC
>CAYVMM010000345.1:0-1305 GCA_964452535.1 uncultured Gammaproteobacteria bacterium
TCCGGTCAATTCCACTATTATTGGTCGTACCCCCCAGCCACAATCCAGGGCTGGAGCTCGGGCATAAGCTGACCGAGCTCTTCCTGATACCGTCGCCACCGACCCACGGCACGCTGATAAAGCCCTTCGGAAACCTGGGCATAGCTTGCGGTGTGTATGACGTCCGTCTCCAGAGCCCGACCTTGGAACCCCCGCACCCCCTCCACCCAGTCCAAGCCCAAGAAACCGAGCGCCCCCGACACCGTCTGGTCGAAATCGGTGACCAGATCCTCGTAACGGATCTCGTGGCAGCGCAGGGGGAATAGCTCCCCATAGCGGTCCCACAGCCCCATCACCCGAGTAAATAGGTGGGCAGCGTCTTCCAGAGTGTGGAAATTGGCCATGGCCGCATTCGCCTCGAAAAGCTGCATAAAGGCGCTGAGAATGCAGTCACAGGGGTGACGCCGGGCGAAGACAAAGCGGGCGTCCGGGAAAAGGCGGTAGAGCAGGCCGACCTCCACGGTCCGAAGGGGCATCTTGTCAACGATCATCCCATCCCGGGCGGAATCCAGGAAGGCCTCCCGGGTTGACCTATAGAGCTCCCTCAGCTCCACCGCATCCGACTCGTCCAGGTCACGTAATCCGGCCTCCAGGTTACCGTGGCGCTCCCGCAGCAGGCGGAACAGCGGCTGGGTAGTGGGCTGCTCTTCGATAACCCGAACCCCGGGATGCCCACCAAGGACCTGGTGCAGCAGGGTGGTACCTGAACGGGGAAAGCCCAACAGAAAGACCGGCGGCTCTGCCCAGCCGGAAGCCTTTGTTAAAGGTTCCCACTGGGCAGCCTCTTCGGCGCTGAAAGCCTGCTCGAAGGTAGCTAGAAATCTCAGGTACTGCTCCTTGGGTTGGCGCTGGAACTCTGGGCGCTGGGCCTGTTGGTCATTAGCCTGCTGGAAACACCGAAAGGCCTCTTTCGGCTTCCCGAAACGGTCCAGTATTTCGCCCATCTCGGCCCAATAAACCGCTGACACCTCGCCCGGATACCGCAAAACCGGCGCAAGCCAATCCCGAGCCTCTTCAAGATAGCCGCGCCGACGTCCCAACCGCGCACTCCAGAACCGCGCTCCCTCCGTACGGGGGTAGGCAATCTGGAGGATAGTCAAAGCCTCTTCTGCGTCATCCAGGCGGTTAAGGCGTTCTAGTGTCGCCACCAATACTGTGCGCGCGCCCGGATCCCAGGGCTCCCGATCCACGGCAGCATTGGCCCAGGCCAGTGCTTCCCCGAACTTGCTCTGCCCGAAGAGGGTGCGGGCATAATTTGCGAAAACC
>CAYVMM010000345.1:1315-1619 GCA_964452535.1 uncultured Gammaproteobacteria bacterium
CGCGCAGGACTAGCGAATGGCGGCAGGCACCGACCGCCTCGGCTCCCGGGCCCAGACGTCCCAGCAAGTACCCGCGAAAAGCCTCCGCCTCCGGGTACTCCGGGTCGGCAACTTGGGCATCGCGACAGGCGCTTTCGGCTTCGTCGTAGCGGTTCTGGAGGTAAAAGCAGCGGGCCAGTAGAAGAAGTGCCCGAGGATTTGCCGGATCGTTGGCCAGCAAGCGCCTAGCGACTGATTCGGCCTCGCCGGCGGTGCCCTGGCGCACCATGGTGTGAGCGCGGAATAGCGTCCCCTCCTCCGACTC
>CAYVMM010000346.1:0-1603 GCA_964452535.1 uncultured Gammaproteobacteria bacterium
GGATCCGGATGGGAAGGGACCCCCTTGAGCCGCGTAATCAGCCGCAAAAGGACCGAGGCCGCGCTTTCCAGGGGGTTCAACCCCTGAGCGGGGACATGGTGGTCCCCGCTGGCTTCCACGGGCGCCTTGGACGAGTCCCCTGGCGCTCCGCCCTCCGATTGGGAACGCCGCCCTCCGCCCCCGCCACCCGGCACCGGTTTGATCACCGTACGATCGTCGCCCATGGAGCTACTCCCGGATTGCCCAGAGCTCGAGCTGGATGCCCGGGAACTCGCCGGCCACATGAATGGCCATGCCACCCGAGTGCGCAATCTCTTGCCAATATTGGCTGCTCCGATCGAGCTCAAAGTAGGCGTAGCCGCTGTGGTAGGGGATCTGGCGCGGCGCCACAGGCAAGGCCTCGATCCCAATTCCAGGGAGCTGGAGATTGACAAGCTCGGTAATCTTCTCCACTGGAGCCACCTTGACCTGTTGAGGGAAGCGCTGCCGCAGCGCTTCGCGCGACATATCCGCGTAGGCGGCAAGGACGAAAGTGGCGTCTCGGAGCAGCTCGGGATCGCCAATGGTCGCGACCCGCACCCCATAGCGCTTCTGCTGCAGAGGAATGGAGACAGCCGCCTCTTCGGGAATCATCGTAAAGGCGCGGCGCAGACTCTCCATCAGAGGCTCGAAGGTGGCCTGCAAATCATCATGCCGATAGGCTGGCACAGAGGTGGGGCGCTTGCGCTGGGTGCTGAATGTGGCAAGCTCCCCCACTGCCTGGACCAAGGCGCGATAGAGCTCCTCTGGGTGGAGGGGACTCACCACGGCAAAGTGGGTGAATAGGGGCTCGAGTCGGTTGACTGTTTGTAGCAGGAGGAAATGCGCAATCTCGGCTGCCCCACTACCGCGGCCCGTATCGGTTACCCGACCAGCTAGAGTCTCCCCCCGATGCTGCAATAATCCCTGGGCCTCCTTGATAAAGCCGGCGAGCCGAGGCACCGCCTGACAATCGAGGCACGGTGGTAAGAAGGCCTCGTCGAGCACCACCTGACGGTCCGCGCGACGCTCGACCAACCGCGCAACCCCGAGACAGGTGTAGGCATCCCGATCGTCGCTGTCCAGCAATAGACGCAAACGGAGCTGGCCCGTCCGAACCCAGGCCGTGCCCCCGCTAGCCCCGGCATTACTATCCTGGATCTCAAGTTCCTGCGCTGTGTAACGGGCGAGGCTATGGGACTCATCCTGGTCATCCGCCTCGACCATGCCCGGTCGGCGCAGGGGCAGAGCCAAATACACGCCGCTCTCCTTCGCCCCCTCGGGGATGTCGATGGGCAGGGGCAACGCCCCATCGGCGGGACAGTTGAAGGGGGTCCCGTCCGGCAGGATGCCCGCGCAGTGGGCGAGGGCAAATTTGCCCACCGCCAGGGCTTGCTCATCAACCTCAAGCTCCGTCACCCCCCAGCTATAGGCTCGGAGATCGGCACAGCGCCCCTGGATCAGATGGAAGAGGTACCGATCCTGCTGCTGCAGATGGTGGGGTTGGAGGAACATCCCCTCGGACCATATAACCTTTTGGTTCGACGCCATACGCGCTCAGGTCCTTATCCTTGGCTTTGGCTCC
>CAYVMM010000347.1:0-1588 GCA_964452535.1 uncultured Gammaproteobacteria bacterium
GTAATGCCGAGCCCATCAAGCCCATGGGCCGGTTCTCCCATGAGGCCGCCGCGGTCGATCCGGCCACCGGCTACGTCTACCTCACTGAGGACGACCGACCGTCGGCGTTCTACCGCTTCCGACCCAACGGCAAGTGGGGTGACCTGCACTCGGGCGGCACCCTGGAAGCGCTGGCCGTAGTGGCCAAGCCGAACTTCGTCTTCGGCGACGAAAACAACTTCCCCAGCTTCGAAAACGGGGCCACCTGGTCGGTGGAATGGGTGCCCGTCAATGACCCTGAGGCCAAGAACGGCCGCGCCTTCGACTCCGCTCCAGGCCGAGCCTTTTTTACTCGTGGTGAGGGCTGCTGGGAGGATTCCGGCAAGATCTACTTCGACTCCACTGACGGCGGGAGCCTGCGGCAGGGTCAGGTGTTCGAGTACGACCCCCGTCGGAAGCGTTTGGCCCTGATCTACGAATCCCGCAATAAGGCCATCCTGAGCAATCCCGATAACATCACGGTCAGCCCCCGCGGCGGCCTCCTCCTGTGCGAGGACGGCAGCTTTTCCTCTGATCGGCTCATCGGCCTTAACCACGATGGCAACATCTTCGAGTTTGCCCGCAACAATATCCAGCTTGCCGCTTCGGACATTGATCAGGCGGAGGTGGAGCTGCCGGGTGTCAAGGGCGCGGTTAGCCCCGGTGACTACCGTACCAGAGAATGGTGCGGGGCTACCTTCTATAACCGTTGGCTGTTCGTGAACATCCAGGATCCCGGCATTACCTTCGCGATTACCGGGCCCTGGGAGAAGGGGACCCTCTGAGTGGTGGAGGGAGGCGGTGCAGGCCAGTGCCTCATAGGTGCGAGTGGCCTGCGGCAGCGCGTCACCTAGACGGTGGGCCTGCGTGCAGCGGAGGGCGTGGTGCCGGCAATTGCCCGCGTCTCATGGCAAAACTTTCGTTCCCCTTAGGAAGGTTGTAGAAGGAAAGGGCCTGCTGGCCGTGGGTCACGTCGTCGGTAGGGTCCCTGTCCGGGCCGATGGTTTCCAGTGGCTTGGCTTGGCGGCGAGGAACGGCTCCACGAAGGCCGCGCCAGTAGGTATCCAAATGGCGCTCCTAACCGGTCACCCCTTAAGGGCGCCAGCTCATCCAGGTGAGTGCAGATGGCTCGGAAGACCTCGAGATTGATCCGCTCGGCGCCGGCGCCGATGTTGTAAGTCTGGCCAATTTGGCCGTCCGAGAGGACGCGGCGTAGGGCGCGGCGGTTGCCTGTTGCTAAGGGGTTGGCTGACTGGCGATGGTGCTGTGCCAACGAGATTGCGTCGGGCTCTGTAGGCCCTCGCAATGACGGTTCCTTCTGGCATTGGTGGTGCTCCAGCGAGATGGCTTCGCCCTCTTCAAGGGCTCGCAATGACAAGGCTTGCTCTCCTAGATTGCTTTGGGCGCAGTGGGCCTTCGCTAGGTGAAGCAACCGAACTACCCTGTAACGCTCCGCATTGGAGCGGCATACCGATAACGATCCGAGGCTCAGTCACCCGGGGTGCGGTCGGCGACCGGCCGGCCGATGGCGATGTGGCCAAGGCGGTGGGCAGCGAGAAAGGCTGGATCG
>CAYVMM010000348.1:0-1576 GCA_964452535.1 uncultured Gammaproteobacteria bacterium
CTGCTGGAACGGCCCGCCGACGGGCTCGCTGAGTTGCTGGGCGGTCCGGCGCTTATCCACGTGCCGGGTCGCGCTGAGCCTCCCCTTTTTGTCTCGGTGCTGCTGCACGGCAATGAAACGACTGGCTGGGAAGCCGTGCGGCGGTTGTTGGGGCGGTTTGGCGACAGTTCCTTGCCGCGTTCCCTTGCCCTATTCGTGGGTAATGTTGCTGCCGCGGCGGAAGGCCGCCGGCTCCTTGGAGGTCAGCCCGATTACAATCGCATCTGGCGTGGCGAGGGGACACCGGAGCATGCCCTGGCGGCCCGGGTCCGGGAGCGGATGGCCGAGCGTGGGGTCTTTGCCAGTATCGATATCCACAATAATTCGGGTCACAACCCCCATTACGCTTGCATCAATTGCCTGGATTGGTCCTTCCTGCAGCTGGCGGTAACCTTCGACCGGCGGGTCGTCTATTTTGTCTACCCCGAGACGGTGCAGTCCCGTGCCTTCGCCGAGCTGGCCCCGGCCGTTACCGTGGAGTGCGGCCAGGCCGGTGAACGGGCGGGAATCGAGCATGCCGCCGATTATCTGGAGGCCGTGCTCCGGCTGGCCAGGATTCCCGATGAGCCCATTCCCCCCTCAGCTTACGAGCTCTATCATACGGTTGCTCGGGTGCAAATCGCGACTGGCCTGAGCTTCGGAAGCGAGGAGGGGGATCTCCTCTTGCGGCGCGATTTTGAGCATCTGAATTTCGCGGAGGTGCCTGCGGGAACCCCCTTTGGCTGGGTTCGCTCGCCGGCGGCCGGGATCGAGGAGCTCCTGGAGGTCCGAGATGAGCAAGGCCAGCCGGTGGTCAATCGCTACTTCGAGCTCCAGGGCGGGGAGCTGCGCACTCGCGTCCCCGTGGTGCCCTGCATGCTGACACGAAATCCGGCCATCATTCGCCAAGACTGCCTATGCTACCTGATGGAGCGGCTGCCGCCCTTGGATCGGAATCCGATCGCCGCAGGCGAAGGCATTTAGGAGGCGAGCTGTGGCCATTGCAACCTTTGGAGCCGGCTGTTTTTGGGGTGTGGAGGCGGCCTTCCGCGGCGTGGCCGGGGTCACCGATGTGACCGTGGGCTACACCGGCGGAAGCCTGCCCAATCCGAGCTATCAGCAGGTCTGTACTGGTAGCACCGGCCACGCCGAGGCCGTGCAGGTGACCTACGAGCCCACGCAGGTAAGCTACGCGGATCTCTTGGCGGTCTTCTGGTCAATCCACGATCCCACCCAGCGCAATCGACAGGGCCCCGATGTGGGAACGCAGTATCGCTCGGTCATCTTCTACCACGATCCGGATCAGGAGGCTACGGCCCGGATTTCCCGGGAGCGGATCCAAGCACACCATACCTGGCCGGTGGTGACGGAGATCGTGCCCGCAGCCGCCTTCTATCCCGCTGAGGAATACCACCAGCGCTACCTGGAAAAACGGGGGAGGCGCTGAATCGCCGAGGGACAGCTATGACCGGAGCTCGCATCTTTCTCGTCGCCGGTGCCTTGCTCGCGGGGCTGGGGGTTGGGCTCGGGGCTTTCGCTGCGCACGGGCTCAAGGACC
>CAYVMM010000349.1:0-1573 GCA_964452535.1 uncultured Gammaproteobacteria bacterium
CAGCCCGCTCCAGGCATGGGCGACGCCCTGCGGCAGCTTGTCGATCAGCCGCTCGACCGCCGCCATCGCCTCGCCGGTGCTGTAGCCCGGCGCCGGCTCGCCGAGGAGCTCTCGGCTGGGCACACCGTTATAGGACTCCAGGCGCGGCGAGCCATAGGTCCAATCCTTATCGATCAGCTCACTGAGCGGGGTCATGCCGCCCTCGGCATTGCGCAGATACCACTCATTAAAGTCGCTGGGGAGCATGCGGTAGGGCGCATCGCCCTGAAGGAAGACCCGCTTGATCCGGCCTCGGTGAAGGAAGTCATTGATGTAACGCGATCCCCAGGCCACCGTGAGCAACTCATTGACCCGGGGCAACGCCACGCCCAAGGCCTGTGCCTTTTCCCGGTCGACGGTCACCTTGTATTGGGGATTGTCAAGCAAGCCATTAGGCCGGACGTTGGACAGCTTCGGATTCTGCGCGGCCATTTGCAGGAATTGCCCTTGCGCTTGCATCAAGGCCTGGTGACCGAGGCCGCCACGGTCCTGGAGATGCAGCTCGAAGCCCGTGGCGTTGCCGAGCTGGGGCATTGCTGGCAGGTTGAAGGTGAATACCTGCCCATCGGTAATACGCTGGCCCAGCTCCGCATTGGCACGCCGGATCATTACCGAGACACTTTGGGTCGCCAGATCACGTTCGCCCCACGGTTTGAGGTTAACGAAGGCAAGGCCGGCGTTCTGAGCCCGTCCGGCGAAGCTGAAACCGGCCACAGTGAACAATCCCTCCACCATGTCCTGCTCCAGGAAGTACGCCTCCACCTCGTCAAGGGTGTCCACTAGCCGCTGTTGCGTCGCGCCGGCGGGCAGCTTGATCTGGGCAAAGGCGACCCCTTGGTCCGCTTGGGGCAGGAAACCGGTGGGCACGCGCACGAACAGGGTCCCCATGAGGGCGACGATGCCAGCGAAGGCAAGCATGTAGATCCAGCTACGCCGGGAAAGATGCCCGACCGCGACGGCATAGCCACGAGTAATGTGCCTCAGGCCGGTATCAAACCAGCCGAACAAGCGTTGGAATAGGGTCTTTCCCTGCTGGCGTGTGAGCAGCCGGGAGCATAGGGTGGGGCTCAGGATCAGTGCCACCAGAACCGACAACACCATGGCGGCCACCAGGCTCAGCGAGAACTGGCGGTAGATCGCGCCGGTAGAGCCCGGAAAAAAGGCCATCGGAATGAAGACAGCGGACAGGACCACACCAATGCCCACCAAGGCCCCACTGATCTGACCCATCGATTGGCGCGTGGCAGCCCCGGGATCCAGGCGGTCCTCGTGCATCACTCGCTCGACGTTCTCCACCACCACGATGGCATCGTCCACCAGCAGGCCGATGGCTAGCACCACCCCAAACAGGGTCAGCATGTTGATGGAGAAGCCCGCTGCCACCATCACGGCGAAGGCGCCCAGAAGCACCACTGGGATGGCCAGCGCTGGGATCAGGGTGGCGCGCCAGCTCTGCAGGAACAGGGCCATCACCAGCACCACCAGAGCGATGGCCTCGATGATGGTGTAGACCACCTCCTCCATGGAGGCCTCC
>CAYVMM010000350.1:0-1570 GCA_964452535.1 uncultured Gammaproteobacteria bacterium
CCACCTTGCCAAGGTGGCTGTCGCCGGTTCGAGTCCGGTCGCCCGCTCCAACTTCCAGCACCCGGGCCGCTTTCCGGGCGCCTCATTTGCTCTTTGACTTCTAAGCCATTATTCCGGGGTGTAGCTCAGCCTGGCCAGAGCACCGCGTTCGGGACGCGGGAGTCGGCGGTTCGAATCCGCCCACCCCGACCAATCATCCGGCTCAGCCGGGGTAGCTCAATTGGTAGAGCAGCTCCCTTGTAAGGAGAAGGTTGGGGGTTCGAGTCCCTCCCCCGGCACCAGTACGGAGCTTGGCCGGAGTAGCTCAGGGGCAGAGCAACGCACTCGTAATGCGTAGGTCGGGGGTTCAAATCCCTCCTCCGGCACCACCTAGGGTCCAAGGGACCAGGAGGACAACCGCCCAGTCCTTAAGTGAAATCCGATTGCCTTCTCGGTGGCGGTCGTAGCTCAGAGGCCAGAGCCCCGGATTGTGGCTCCGGTAGTCGCGGGTTCGAATCCCGCCGACCGCCCCATTTGCTCCCGCTAGGAACAGCCGTATCACGGATACAGTACAATGGAAGGGAATTTGATCTTACGCGCGGGTGGCGGAATGGGTAGACGCGCTAGCTTGAGGGGCTAGTGGGCATTACGCCCGTGCCGGTTCGAGTCCGGCCCCGCGCACCAAAGCCAAGGCCCGAGGCGAAGATTGCCTCGGGCCTTTTTACCGAGCAACTCATTCGCTTACTAAGAAGAACGAAAGTTTTGCCATGAGATGCCGGCCCGGTAAGGGGTAATCCGCTCCGGGGGCCCCGGCCCTTCGGGCACCCCCTCAGTCGCTCTTTACCGGGCCGATTCCGGTGACTTTATTTATGTTCCCCTTAATATCAGGTTTGAGAAGGCAGAGGTTGGGAAGGGCGCCAGTCCGTCCCGCTCGCTCAGCCCGTCATCGTTACCGGAGACTTCTCCGGGTCAGGGTCCGGGGAGCATTAGCGGCAAGCTCAGGAGCGATCCAGGATCCTGTAGGAGATCCACGCCTGATCCAACAGCACGGTTCCCCAAATACACGGGAATGACAGCGCGTGGCTTTGCCAGATTGCTTCGGCTCCTTCGGAGCCTCGCAATGACAGTCTCTTCCCATGCACAGGAATAGGACCCGCAAGGTCTTCCCCATTTCCGGTCCAGGCCATCGACGAGGTGCATGCCGAACCAGCCGAGCTGTTCCCCCGGCGCAAGAAAGGGATGAGCTCAGGCCGAGCGATCGGATCGAAGATCGGCCGGGTCTTCTTGGCCGATCTCGTCCATCCGCCGTTGAAGGCTCAACCGGTCCAGGCGTTCGATGGGCAGGCTGATCAAAAGGTAGATACGATTCTGGATCTGGCGGAAGACATCGGCGAAGACCGCCCAGCGTTCGGCTTCGTTGGCCGCCTTATACCTGGCCGGATCGAGGAAGCCCCAATGCGCCGACAGGGGCTGCCCTGGCCAGATCGGACAGGGCTCGGCGGCAGCCCGGTCGCAAACTGTGAACACGAAGTCCAAAGCCGGCGCGTTGCTGTGGGAGAACTCATCCCAGGATTTGGGACGCAGGCCCTCG
>CAYVMM010000351.1:0-1569 GCA_964452535.1 uncultured Gammaproteobacteria bacterium
CCGAAGAGCGCAACCGGATGTGGCGGGAGCTGCACGCCGCGCATGAACAGGCCCCTTTCCATCTCTTCCTACACGGCGAGGACCAGCTCTACGCCGACGAAGTCCTAGAATCCCACCCGGACCTGCAGCACTGGCGCCAGGTACCGAAAAAGTACAAGACAGACATGGCCTGGCGGGAGGAATACGGCGAGGCCGCGGCCCACTTCCTCTTCCACCGTTACCTGAAGATCTATGCCCAGCCTGAGGTGACCTACCTGATGGCTCGGGTGCCCTCGGGCATGTATCCGCTCCCGGGCCGGAAGGAGGTCTATTCGGCCGTGCGTAATTTCCTGGTCCTTGAGCGCCAAGCGGGATCCTGGACGGCCGCATGGTACCTGGAAGGCAACGGTTGGACCCCTCCCCTTTCGATCTAGGGTGTATTGGCCAGGTCTGATCCGGTGGGGGATCGGTTGGGCATTAGAGAGATCCGGGAAGCTGGACGTAGAGTCAACCAATCGAGAGGGAAGATGTGCTGACATCACTGGTGTTGTGGTCTGCCGTGGCTGTGGGGAGTACCGCCGTAGTGTGGTGGGGTAGCAGCATGCTGGAGGACTCCAGTGAGCGCTTGTCAGTCTACTACGAGCTACCCGAGATCGTTCAGGGGGCTGTGGTCGTGGCAGTGGGTTCGAGCTTCCCTGAGCTCTCTACGGTGATCCTCTCCACCCTCCTGCACGGGGAGTTCGAGCTGGGGGTTGCGGCCATCGTCGGCTCGGCACTGTTTAATATCCTCGTCATCCCCGCCCTCTCCGGTCTAGCAGGGAAGCGGCAACTCCCCGCCAACCGTGACCTGGTCTATAAGGAGGCGCAATTCTATATGATCGCGGTGGCGGTCCTGTTGCTCGTCTTCGCCTTTGCTGCCATCTACCATCCGGTGAGCAAGGAGGAGGCCGGCCCCATCCAAGGCGAGGTCACTCGCGGCCTGGCCCTCCTCCCTGTGGCCCTATATGGCCTCTATGTCTTTGTGCAGTACCAGGACACCATGGACCATCAAGCCGAGGCCGACCCCAGGACCATCAGCCCCAGCCGGGAATGGGGAAAACTCGTCGTGGCCTTGGTTGTGATCGTGATCGGGGTGGAAGGCCTGGTACGCGCCGCCATCCGATTCGGCGACTTGCTCGATACCCCCAGTTTCCTTTGGGGCATCACGGTGATCGCGGCCGGCACCTCAGTGCCTGACGCCTTTGTCTCCGTACGCGCTGCCCGTAACGGTCGTGCGATTACCAGCGTGGCCAATGTCCTTGGCAGTAATATCTTCGATTTGCTGGTGTGTATCCCACTGGGAGTGCTGATCGCCGGCAGCACGGTAGTCAATTTCTCTGTGGCGGCCCCCATGATGGGCGTGCTGACCCTGGCAACCATCGCCCTCTTCTTGATGATGCGCACCCACATGCTGCTTTCGCGTATCGAGGCATGGGGACTCCTCGGGATCTATGCCGCCTTCGTGGTCTGGATGGGGATGGAAAACTTCGCCCTGGTGGACTGGGTCCCCGGACTGCCGCCCTCTGCTGCCAACGGCGGGTAGCGCCACCA
>CAYVMM010000352.1:0-1568 GCA_964452535.1 uncultured Gammaproteobacteria bacterium
GTGGTCGGGTGGTGGGCAACCGGCCCATGGCCGAGGCCGTGGACGAGGCCGCCCAGGCCGTGCGCGAGGGCGGCAAGCTGCACTCTGTCCTGGGCGCCTCGGGGTGGTTCCCACCGCTCATGGTGCACATGCTCTCAGCAGGGGAGGAGAGCGGCGAGCTGGAACAGATGCTGGACCGGGCTGCTACCCAGCAGGAGCGCGAGCTAGAATCCACGGTCGCTGCCATGACCTCCCTGATGGAGCCCCTCTTGATCCTGGTGATGGGGGGCATCGTCCTGGTGATCGTGCTGGCCATCCTGCTGCCGATCTTCGAGATGAACCAGATGGTGAGCTGACTTTTCCGGTATCGGGTCCGCGCAGACCGGCCCTTGTGTTTCTCCCCTTTATTCCTCGCAAGGAGGTTGTTTCGGGAATGGTCTGGCAACAAAGGCGCTTGAGGCGAATCCCCTCGGCCCCATGTGGGCAGGGCGGTTTCACCCTGATCGAGCTCATGGTGGTGGTGGTCATCTTAGGGATCCTGGCCGCAGTAATCATCCCGCGGGTCATGGACCGCCCCCAGCAGGCCCGGATCACAGCCGCCAAGAACGACATCCGGGCCATCCAGTCTGCCCTCGATATGTACAAGCTAGACAACCACCACTACCCCAGTACGGATCAGGGGCTGCAGGCCCTCGTGGAGGAGCCCTCGGGGGAGCCAGAGGCACCCAATTGGAACGGCTACCTGGACCAGCTCCCGGGCGATCCCTGGGGCAACCCCTATCAATACCTGAAGCCCGGCAAGCATGGGGAGATCGACATCTTCAGCACCGGCCCCAACGGTCGCCAGGGTGGGGGTGATGATATTGGTTCGTGGGAACTTGGGTGACCACTCCCAGGTCTTTCCTATTCCCCTGACTTCCCTTAGGGGGAGATGTTGGGACGGGCCGACCTTTGGACCCTGCCATCGATCGGGGTGGTGTGGAGGGTTTACTTTGCTGGAATTGCTGGTGGTGATCGTAATTGTAGCCGTACTAGCGGGCATAGTGGTGCCGTCCTTGAGCATGACCGGGGGGCGTCGCCTGGGGCAGGCCGCCGAGCGCTTGGCCCTGCTGGTCAACCGGGGACGTCAGGAGGCAGTTCTGGGTTCGACGGTCTGGCGCGTGCGGTTCCAGCCCGAAGCCCATCGCTACCGCTTCGAGCGGCGAATCAAAGGAGGGGAATTTCAGGGGATTACCAAGGGCCCGTTCGGAACGGTTCGCACCCCTTCGGGCATCCGCTGGCGGCGGTTCCAGATTAACGGGCAACCGGCAAGTGGTTCGGCGACGGTCTACTTATTCCCCACCGGGGAACAGGATGCCTTCGAGCTCACCCTGGGGTATGAGGGACGTGAGCGAACAGTATCACTGGGGCCGATAGGGCGGGCCCACCTGGCCCTGGAGGGTTCGGAGTAGGCCAATGGCAGGGAAGCGATCGCAGGTAGGTGGCTTCACCTTGGTGGAGGTCCTGGTGGCACTGGCGGTGGTCGCGATCGCCCTAGCGGCCCTGTGGAAGGGCCTTAGTCAGGGGATTGCCCTCTCCCGGGACCTTCC
>CAYVMM010000353.1:0-1537 GCA_964452535.1 uncultured Gammaproteobacteria bacterium
CGGGGGACTTCGAGATCGTTTGCGCCCCTGTGGCGGCCTCTGGCCGGGTCGACCTCGGTCGACTGGATTCGTTGATTGATGACCGGACCGCCCTCGTTTCCGTGCAATGGGTCAATAACGAAACCGGTGTTGTCCAGCCCGTCGAAGCGATTGCCCAGCTCGCCCGCGAGCGCGGGGCCCTCTTCCATACCGACGCGGCCCAGGCAGTGGGTAAGTTGGAAGCGGATTTCGCCGGAATCGGGGCGGATTATCTGACTCTGACTGGCCACAAATTCCATGGCCCGCAAGGGGTGGGGGCTCTCATCACGAGCGATAATGCCAACGTTATGGGTTGGTTCTGGGGTGGCGGACAGGAGGCCGGCCTTCGGGCAGGGACCGAGAACCTGCCGGGCATCGTCGGTCTAGGGAAAGCCGCGGAACTGCGAAAGCAGCGGTTGGACGCGGTGCTTGACCATCTGGCTTCCCTGCGAGACCGATTCGAGGCAGGAATCTTCCAGGAGATCGAAGACCTCGAGATGAATGGCTCACCCGAAAGCCGGATCGGCAACACCACCAACCTCCTATTCCGGGGCATCGAAGGCCAGGCCCTGATGGCCCGATTGGATCAAAGCGGAATCCTTTGCTCCCAGAGCTCGGCCTGCACCAACAGCCGCCCGGAGCCTTCCTACGTGCTCCGAGAGATGGGCCGAACCGAGGACGAAGCCTACGCCAGCGTCCGCTTCAGCTTTTCGGAGCTGAACACCGATGCCGAAGTGGACCGGGCGGTGGCGACCATTGCGGAAATCGTGGAAAGCCTGCGGGCCTTCGCCCGCTTCGGGGTATAGTCAGAAGCAAGGGAGTTGGGCATGCGGTTTAGCGGCCACGAGACCTTCCCCATTCGGGAAGGCTGGCTCCATAAAGGCCTTGACCTTTTAATCAACGAGCCCGAATCCCTAGTCGGCCCAGAGGCTGCGGATAGCCTCGGCGTCGGCCAGAACATGGCCAAGGCCATCCGTTATTGGCTTCAGGTCGGCGGCCTAGCGGAGTGGGGCCCCAAACCCTCAGCCGGTCCGCGACGGATGCATCCCACCGAGCTTGGCCGGTTGGTCCATGTCCAAGATCCCTATTTCCTGGAACCGGGCACTCTCTGGGCCATTCACGCCAATCTGGTAAATGGCGCCGAGGCTGGCTCGTGGTTCTGGTTCTTCAATTGCTTCAATCTCACCCGCTTCGAGCGCAGCGCCTGCCTGGAGAACCTCAGGCAGTTTCTCCAGCTGCGCCAGATCAAGCAGCCCAGCCTCAACACCCTAGAGCGGGACCTGATCTGCCTACTCAACTCTTACGCCCAAGGCATCCCGCCGCGGCAGGAGGACCCGGAAGAGGAGCCCTACTGCCCGTTCGTGGATCTCGATCTGCTGCGCCACTACCGCTCCTCCGGCCATTACGAGGTGAATCGGGAGGCCAAGCCGGTTCCCTACGAATTGGTCGGCTACACCATCGCCGCAGCCTTCCCGGATACGGCCGAAGGCGAAGGGTCCGCCGATGTCCGGCTCGAAGA
>CAYVMM010000354.1:0-1531 GCA_964452535.1 uncultured Gammaproteobacteria bacterium
ACCTTCGGGTTATGAGCCCGACGAGCTACCGGACTGCTCCACCCCGCAATCGGAGTTTATCTATTTTAGCTACATTAATTGCCCTGTCAAGAGATGACCTACTAAAAAGTCCCTGCGCAAGCCTACCTCGAGTACGGAGCCCCGCCCAACCTTTCAAGACTTCTTTTCTATTCTATTATCTAAAAAGGACAGGAGTCAACTCCCAAGAACCAGTCCAATAGCAAGGAATTGGCTCCCTAAGCGACCCCAGTTACAGTACCTACAGCCCTTTCCTCAATAGGATCTTTCGATCAACCTCAACCCAGGGGACTCGGCAATGGAACCGATCGAGCCTTCCATGACCCCTTTCAACAAGGAGCGCGCAGGCGATCGGGATTATCTCTTCGACCTGGTTGGTTGCCGAGTCGAATACGCTGGTGAGCCCTACACGGTGCTCGATGTCCTTCCGGAGGCCCCGCAGCTAGTCCTCCAACACCTCTACGAACAGACCATCCAGTCTGATCGGCAGGACCGACCCTATCGGCGAGCTCCGGCCATCTTGTGCCTGAGCGTCCATGACGAGGAAGGTCAGCCCAATGCGCTTCTCGATTTGCTCTATCTGGTAAGTTCAGGAATCAGCGGTTAGCGAGCGCCCACTGGGAGCTCTCGGCTTCGGCATCTTCAGGTATTGCGGGCCACATCGGCCTCAATTATGGCCCGGGCTTCCGAAGCCCCTTTCCACTCCTTGACCTCCGTCCACTTCCCGGGCTCGAGATCCTTGTAGCGCTCGAAAAAGTGCTTGACAGCATTGCGTAGAGAGTCGGGAAGATCAATGGGTTCTTGAACTGCCGGATCATAGGTGTTGTCCACTTTCTCATGGGGCACCGCGAGGATCTTGGCATCCACGCCCTCCTCATCTTCCATTTCCAAAACGCCCACCGGCCGGCTACGCAGTATCGAACCTGGGTAAACGGGCTCCCGGGAAACAACCAGGACATCGGTGGGATCCCGGTCTTCGGAAAGGGTATTCGGAATAAACCCGTAATTGAGAGGATAATACATTGGCGTGAACAAAAATCGGTCAACTTCCACCATTCCGGAGGCTTTATCCAGCTCGTACTTAATACTGGAGCCCTGAGGGATTTCGATTACCACATTGATATCCCGAGGAACCTCCTTACCCGCCGGAACCTTGCTCAAGTCCATGCTTTTCCTCCTGTTTGCCTAGCAGGTCATCACCAATCGCCTGCCAATCGGTGAGCCCAGAGGCTAGCTGCTTTTGGAAACCCAGATAATATTAATCAGATCCCGATCTTTCTCACAAGCCGAGCTTTTTTGGCTCTGCTTTAGCAAGGCCCGCTAGCACTATTTTGCCATTTCAGCCCGGAGCGGCAGCAGGCGTTGATCAACCGGGTCGGCGCCCGATTCCTCGGGCGAAGCAGGCTGCCCGCTCCGGCCATTTGCCCCATGAATGGGGTGTCTAAAGCGGCCCCCTCCGTGTGGCCCGGGCCATCGAGGAAGGCCGCCTCAAGGACTGCGGGGCCATCGGCCG
>CAYVMM010000355.1:0-1525 GCA_964452535.1 uncultured Gammaproteobacteria bacterium
GAGCAAAAATGTCAGAAATTGCCCTTGTCAGCCGCTTCATGCAAAGTCCGGGTTAAGAGGATGCGATCATTGAAGGCAATCACTTCAATAGCTTGAGGACGCTGCCATGAGCCTTGCCGAGAGGCGGATCCAGGATTCGGCTCAGAGATTGCGGGTCGCGCTGGAGCAGGAGCTGGATCTGCCCGCGAGCGTAGCGCGCGTGGTCGCGACCCGTGATGTGGATGCTTCCGGGGACTCGGTACTTAGAAGAGCTGCTTGCTTTGTGGCCAGCCTTGCCAAAAGCTTCCAGCTAATATAATTTGCCTTATATGCGTCCGGAGGGCACGGCATGGGGCAGGTCACCATCTACTTGGACGATGAAACGGAGCGGCGGCTGCGAAGGGCCGCCAAGGATATGGGAGTGCCGATGAGCCGCTGGATCAGCCAGCTCATCCAAGCGGAAATGTGTACCCAGTGGCCCGAATCCGTAAGGAAGCTGGCGGGGGCCTGGCCGGACTTCCCTGATACGGAGGCAATTCGAGAAGCGCAGGAGACGGACATACCCCGCGAAGCCCTTTAGGTGTTCGTCCTGGACACCAATACCCTGATCGACTTCTTCAAAGGCCGGGGCCGGGTCGCCGAACGGCTACTAGCCCAACCGCCCAGCCGGATCGCCATTCCCACGCTTGTGCTATACGAGCTTGAGGTTGGAATCGCCAAGTCGAGTTCTCCGAATCGGCGCCGCACCCAGCTCGGCGAGTTGCTTGACACCGTCGCCCTGCTACCCTTCGACCGCCAGGCAGCGGGCGTTGCCGCTAGCATCCGGGCCGAGCTGGAGGCTGCCGGCTGCCCTATCGGCCCTATGGACACCCTCATTGCGGGCACGGCCGCAGCCCACGGCGCCGCCCTTGTTACCCGCAATACCAGTGAATTCGCCCGTGTGGACCGCCTGTTTGTGGAGAATTGGCACGACTGATTTGTGTCTCAACTCGAGCCAGTAGCCCGGAATAGCCGGTGAGACCAGGGGTCAGCGCGCCTAATTGAGGGGGGGGATTTGCCCCTTGGCGTGCCTTGAGGTGCCTCTCCCTGCGCGATCGCTTCGTCGCCTATCGGCTCCTCGCGATGACGGGCTTTATTGGCGATGACGGGAATCGGGCTGTCATTGCGAGGCTCCGGAGGAGCCGAAGCAATCTCGGTGGGACACCGTTGGCGTCGGAAGGGGCGATTCCTCCGAGGTGCCCTCCCTACGAGATCGCTTTACTTCGCTCGCGATGACAGGAAGACGGCGACGGTGGTGCCCTCCCAACGAGGTCGCTTCGGCGCTGCGCGCCTCGCGATGACAAGGACCTGTCATTCCGAGCGCAGCGAAGGAATCTCCCGAAAGGGGCTCTTTGGGAGATCCCGGATCGAGTCCGAGGCGTCCGGGATGACGCAGGCGTGAGATAGGCGGAGCCCCCTGGTTGGGGGTAAAGAGCCGATTAGCGGCTCGTCGGGATTAGCTGGCTTCACCAGATTGTCCGAGGGTAATGGGCGTGGATCGCCGCGT
>CAYVMM010000356.1:0-1520 GCA_964452535.1 uncultured Gammaproteobacteria bacterium
TGGATTGCACCTCTACTTACCAAAGGGGTGTCCAAGGAATAAAGGGGGCTCACCACCGCTTGCCTCACGCACTGTTATCAAACTTATCATACAAGACTGCCCTAAAGGCTCTCTTATTGCCGCGGCTGCACTTCCGTCATTCTCATACAAGCAGGAATCCGCGGGGCCTGTGTTGATGGTAGAAACACGGGCCTTCCGCGGTGCCCTTCCTACGAGATCGCTTCGTCACTGCGTTCCTCGCGATGACGGCAAGCAGGCTGTCATTGCGAGCCCTCAAAGAGGGCGAAGCAATCTCGGTTGAGGAAATCATCAATCGCACGAGCATGGGCAAGCGGTTTACCATCGTTTTGTTGCCCCGGACCTCTGGACGGTATCCCTCCGAACTCTGGCCACTTGCCAGGGGCTTTTCTTCCGGGGCATAGCCCCCATTCCTTTCCGGCCAAGGACCCTTCTAAGATGTGCGGCCTCGCAGGCGTTTTTTGGCGAAACCGCCCTGCCGCGGAGGAGGAAATCTCCGGCCAGATCCGCCGGCTCGCCCACCGCGGCCCTGACGGTATGGGACACTTTGTCGAGAAAGGCCTCGGACTGGGCCACGCCCGCCTGGCTATTATCGATCCGCAGGGGGGACACCAGCCCCTGTTCAGCCCTGACGGCAACTTAGTGGCCGCGGTCAATGGGGAGATCTACAATTTTATCGAGCTAAGAGAGGCCCTGACCGCGCAAGGGTGCCGATTCCAGACGAAATCGGATAGCGAGGTCCTCCTTCACGCCTATGCGCTCTACGGTGAGCGGTTCCTGGATCACCTGGAGGGCATGTTCGCCTTTGCCTTGTACGATCGGGCCACCGGTCGCCTCCTTCTGGGCCGCGACCACTTGGGAATCAAGCCCCTCTTCATTGCCCCGAATCCGCAGGGTCTGGTATTCGCCTCGGAGATCAAGGGCCTCTTACCCGCGCTCCCATTCCGGGCCGAAGAGGACCCCCAAGGGGTAGCGCAGTTCCTCCAGAACCAGTTCGCCACCGGGGGAATCACGGGCGTTCGGGGAGTGGAGCGGGTCCTTCCGGGAGAGTTGGTCACTGCTGAGAAAGGTTCGATCCAAAGCCGTCGCCGCTACTGGACACCGTGGCAGGTGGTGCCCCGGCAGCGGGACTACGGCCAGGCGGCGGAGGAGTTCAAGGGCCTGCTGGAAACTGTAGTCCATCAGCACCTTCGCACCGACGTTCCCTACGGTCTTTTCCTTTCGGGGGGGATCGACTCTCCGCTTCTGCTGGCCCTTCTCAGTCGCTACGCTGAACAGCCGGTGCGCACCTTTTCAGTTGGCTTCTCCGGCGGCCCCTACCCGGATGAGCTGCCCCATGCGGCGGATCTAGCTCGCCGATTCGGGGCCCATCACACCCCCTTGAGACTGACCCCGGAGACCCTGCTCCATCGGCTGGCCCACACGACCTGGGCCGCAGACGATCCCATGCGGGACAATGCCAGCCTTCCTACCTCGCTCCTTACCGAGACCGCGGGGAAGGA
>CAYVMM010000357.1:0-1513 GCA_964452535.1 uncultured Gammaproteobacteria bacterium
AAGCCATCGCGTCGGAATACCCCCAATGCCAAAAGAAACCCGTCATTGCGAGCCCTCGAAGGGGGCGAAGCAATCTCGTTGGCACAGCACCAACGCTAGAACGTGCCCTTCTACCTACAGTGCCCTCCCTACGAGATCGCGTCGTCGGCTGCACCTCCTCGCGATGACGAATCGGGTGGCTGTCATTGCGAGGCTCCGAAGGAGCCGAAGCAATCTCGTCGGCGCAGCACTGCCGCCGGAACGCCCCCTTCTACCCACAGTGGCCTCCCCACGAGATCGCTTCGCTACGCTCGCGATGACAGAGCTTTCCATCGTCATTGCGAGGGCCCACCGGGCCCGACGCAATCTCGTTGGAACAGCACCACTGTCAGAACACCCCTGTTCCCCCGATGTACCGTCTCCCCCGAAATCGCTTCGCTTGCGATGACGGATAAGGACCATCATATTCCGTTGCGCTCGATCTTGTCGGCCAGTCACGCCTTAATGAGCGATTGGTACGGCATATCCCGCTTGTGGGCCTCGGTCTTGATGCGCTCCAACAGCGCCTCCGCCAAACGCAACGAGATCGTCCGAGTCGACGGCTTCAAGTTCGGGAAAGAAATGGCCTCCGCTTGGCCCCAGTCGAGATACTCACTGGAATCTTGACTCTCCCAGAAAGCCCGCTCTCGGCTTCTGTGTCGAATTCAGGGAGTACCTTTTTGGGCCCGTTCCTAACGTCCTCGGTGAGGCTGGCCAGTTTGAGTGGGTAGACCGGCCATAGAGTCCGGGTGGGTGGGATCGGTTGGGGCTAGGTGCGATTGCACGCTTCGCGTCTGTGGGCCACTTTCAGAATCAGGACCACGGTGACCTCATCCTGCAGCTCGGCGATTATCCGATAATCTCCCACACGGAACCGCCACAGGCCCTGATAGTCGCCTGTCAGTTGCTTGCCATGCTGGCGAGGGTCCTCGGATCCTTGGATGCGCTCGTCGAGGAAACGGATGATGCGTTTCTGCTGGGGCGGGTCCAGTTTTGGAAGGACTTCTCGGCGGTCTCGGCGACCCTATAGGTCCAGGCCAAGGCGCCGCTTCACTTCCTCGGGCGAGTAGGTCACTTCGTCTCCGGAGCGCATCCGTTCCAGAACGGCTTCCCCGTCCCGACTATCCTCCAGCTCCTCCAGGTACTCTACAACGGCCTGGTTCAGCACATCCGCGGGGTTCTGCCCTATTTCCCGGGCAACCCGCATGAGCTCGGCCTCGACATGCTCATTCAACGTCAGATGGAAAGGCATTCACCGCTCCTTTGCTACTCCATTAGATAGCATCTTTGGTGTTCCGTTTCCATTCATCATACCTCTCCACCCACCCAAATTACCCGCCCTACTATCTCCATGTTCCCATCCAGCTCATCGCGTGGGATACGGGCCTGCGGATATTCATTATCGATCCTGGGATGGGCGGCCATCGTTATTGAGAACCCGGTCGCGCTCCGCCAGCGCCTCGAGCAGGCCGGCTACCGCTTGGCGCTGGTGGGT
>CAYVMM010000358.1:0-1513 GCA_964452535.1 uncultured Gammaproteobacteria bacterium
AATCTTGCCATGGGGCTTGGCTGGGCTCTGGTCGGTGGGGTGGGGGCGGCCCTATTCGCCTCCACCTCGCCCTTCTATCACTTACTCGTTGGCATGGGGGCCTTTGGGATCTTGATCAATGCCGTGCTAATGGTCCTGAATCTGTTGCCTCTGCCCCCCTTGGACGGGGGGCGCGTAGCCGTAGGGCTCCTGCCCGAGCCCGCGAGCCGCTGGCTCGCCTATCTGGAGCCCTTTGGCCTACCAATCCTGGTGGTCCTACTGTTCACTGGCACCCTGGGGGCAATCCTGCTGCTGCCTCTGAACCTCGTTGTGCTGTCCCTAATGCGGGTGGGAGGGGTACCGGTCTCCGCCCTCCAAGCACTGCTCGGCTGAGCCTGACACCATGGCCGATACCTCGCAAGGCATCCGCGTCGTTTCCGGCATGCGCCCCACCGGTCGCTTGCACCTAGGCCACCTGCATGGCGTCCTCAAGAACTGGCTGCGCCTTCAGGCGACCCATGATTGCTTCTTTTTCGTAGCCGACTGGCATGCCCTAACCACCGATTACGAGGATCCTGCCGAGATCCCCGAAGGCACCTGGGAGATGCTCATCGACTGGCTGTCGGTGGGGATTGACCCGGAACGAGCCACTCTGTTTGTTCAGTCCGCAATCAAGGGCCATGCCGAGCTCCATCTGCTGCTTTCCATGATCACCCCCCTGCCCTGGCTGGAACGGGTGCCCACCTTCAAAGAGCAGCAGCAGCAGCTGGGCGACCGCGATCTGGCCACCTACGGTTTCCTTGGCTACCCCTTACTGCAGAGCGCCGACATCCTCATCTATAAGGCCGAAGGGGTCCCCGTGGGCGAGGATCAGCTTTCCCATCTCGACGTGACGCGGCATCTGGCCCGCCGCTTCAACTGGCTCTATGGCCGCGAGCCCGATTATGAGGCGCGGGTAACAGAAAGCCTGCGCAAGATGGCCAAGAAAACCGCCGGGCGATTCAAGCAGCTGCGCTCGGCCTGGCGGGAAGAAGGCGACGAGGCGGCCCTAGCCGAGGGCAAGGAACTGATCCATGCGCAGCCCAACCTAGGCAATGCCGACCGAGAGCGACTGCTAGGGGATCTGGAAGGTCGTGGCCGGGCGATCTTGCCTGAGCCTGAGCCGCTTCTAACCCCGGACTCCCGCTTCCCCGGCCTGGATGGGCGAAAGATGTCCAAATCCTACGGCAACATCCTTGGCTTGCGCGAAGAGCCCGAACAGGTCCGGGAGAAGATCCGGACCATGCCCACCGATCCCGCCCGGATCCGGCGCTCCGATTCCGGAACACCGGAGAAATGTCCGGTCTGGAATTTCCATCGGATTTACTCCGGCGAGGCGACCCGACTCTGGGCCTATCATGGCTGTACCACCGCCGACATCGGCTGCATCGATTGCAAGGGTCCCGTAATCGAGTCGGTCCTGAGGGAGCAGGCCCCCGTCCGCGAGCGAGCTGCCGAGCTGGCCGCCCAGCCCGAACGGGTTCGGGAAATCCTC
>CAYVMM010000359.1:0-1509 GCA_964452535.1 uncultured Gammaproteobacteria bacterium
CAGCCGCGCCATCCGCCGCTACGCCCATCGGCATGGGCTCCGCATCACCATTCCGCGCAAGTGGAACGAAGCCCGAACGAGGCCGTTTGATCGCGTTCTCTACCGGCAGCGCAATCGGGTGGAGCGGTTGATCAACCGGTTCAAGCCGTTTCGCCGGCTGGCAACACGCTACGAGAAGCGGGCGGCGAACCATCGAGCGATGGGCAGGTGATTGCGGCCATCTTGCTTTGGCTGTGAGTTTGCAGACGCGCCCTAGTCTCTTCTGCGGTAACCGGAAAAATCGACGTCTGCGACTGACAGCCCCCGGAGCTCCAACCGAGCAATTATTCGGCCTCGGAAAGTGGGCCGGAGGCCTATTCGGCCTCTGCAGCAGAATGATCGTCCCCAGTGGGCTCCCCTTCCACAGGCTCCCCGCTGGAATTGATACCCTCATCGTCTGCCTTTTGGCAAGGCCAAAGGCTTTGCAAGCCGTCGATGTGCTCATAGAGATCCGTGCCGATGGTCTGCCCCATGGGGTCGAGGATGAAATCCACCCCTTCGCGGCGAGCCAGCTTAGAGGCGGGGACGAAATCGCTGTCACCGGAGATCAAGATGATGCGATCCACTTGGCCCTTAAAGCACATGGAGGCGATGTCCAGACCGATGCGTATGTCCACGCCCTTCTGCCCGGCTGTGTATTTGATATCCCGGTCCGGGTCTAGATCCGCAATGACTTGACTGCCTTGAAGGATTGCCTTGGTGGGGGCGGGCTTGATGGTCCAGGCGGCCTGTTTTTCGTTCAGGCGACCGAGTCGGAGGGCAATCTTGCGCTTCTTGCGTAGCTCTTGGTGAAGGGCCTTACGGAAGCGGGCGGTAGGGGTTTTGGAGAAGTCTATTGATCGTCCGGTTATCGGATTGTGGGCTTTCTTTTCGAGGGGCGGGCAGTCATAGAAGAAAATCCGGTACAGGGAATGCCGATTCACTGTCTGCCGTTCTAGGTGGCGTAGGCAGAAGTGGTGGAGGTTCCGGGCAACCTGGTCAGGCAGATGATCTCCGCACTGGCGCCGGTAGCGCCGTAAGAAGAAATCCCCGTCCACGAGCACGGCGGTTGGCATGGCCTCCCCTCTTCAATGGCCATAAAAAACCCCCTGGGATCGGCGTCCCCCGCCATTGGGTTTGGGGGCCGCGTACTGCCAGGGGGACTCTGTCCAGTTTTCTTAGATTACCACAATTATCCCAGTTTTTCCACCCTTATTAGTTGGAAAAAACTGGGGAAGAGTTTCAAGGGCCTCAAGAAAGGTTTCTAGAATGGCCGATCCGCGGGAGAAGGCGTTCCAGAGGGATATCGTAGCGGCCCTGGAGGTCGGGGGGTGGCTAGTGGGCCAGGGCGAAAACTACGACCGCGAGCGAGCCCTCTACCCCGAGGACGTCCTGGCCTTCGTCCAGGAGGCCCACCCCAAGGCCTGGGAGCGGTTCTGCCGCCACTACCCCAACGACCCTGAGAAGACCCTCCTCGACAACCTGGCCCGC